>NZ_JBHXBG010000036.1:0-34794 GCF_042726755.1 Promicromonospora sp. NPDC060271
GTAGAGCGCCTGTCCGAGGCTCCCTGGCGACACCAGGGAATTTCGGACAGGCGCTCTACTTCGCGAATCTCTGCTGTGGTCCTACGCGGCTGAGGTCAGCCCAGGCGGATGAACGTCGGGTTCGACTGCCAGATGGGGCGGAAGTCGACGACGGTGCCCGGCTTGGACGCGTCGATCATCGTGTTGCCGCCGGCGTAGATCGAGACGTGCCCGGGGGTCCACATCAGGTCGCCCGGCTGAGCCTGGGACGCCGGCACCTGGGTGCCGTAGCCGGCCTGGGCCGACGACGAGTGGGGCAGCTCGATACCGAGCTGCCCGAAGACGTACTTCGTGAAGCCGGAGCAGTCCATGCCGCTCGGGCTGGAGCCTCCGGAGACGTACGGGACGCCGATGTAGCGGCTCGCGATCGAGATCACGGAGTTGCCGATCGCGGAAGCGGGGATGTCGACCGAGGAGGCGGCGCTGGCGGCGGCCTCGGCGGCCTCAGCAGCCTCGGCGGCGGCAGCCTCAGCGGCCTCTGCCGCCTCGTTGGCGGCGAGCTCTGCCTGGTAGTCCTCGTTCTCCGCGGCGGAGACCACGGAGACCGCGGACTTCTCGACGTTGAGCTCCGCGTCGGGTGCGACCGACACGACGGGTGCGTTGGACAGCGCCTCGCGGGCCTGCGTCGCCAGCGCGTTGAGGTCGACCGAGTTCATCTTCGCGTGGCCGGTCTCCACCGGAGCCGCCTGGGCGACCAGCGCGCCACCGAAGGTCGAGACGAGGAGCGCGCCACCAGCGGCTGCGACCGCGGTGCGGCGGCCGACCGCGGCGTTCTGAGCAAGTTCGGTGAGCGGTGTCACTGGTCGTCGCGCAGCCCGATGGCGGGCGCGAGTCGTACGTGCAGTCACGTAGTACCTCTCCTTGAACGCCTTCGAGGTCAGCTGTCGGGTTCGGGTGGGAGAAATCACCCGGCCGTGCAGTCCCGAAGGAATGCCCGGCTTCACCCCGAGGACGCGCCCTGGCGCCCGTTGGTGGGTCCCCCGCCTCTGTCATGCGGTCGTCTTGGGGCCCCGGCCGGTGACAGAGTTCGGCGTCCGTCCGAGGACCCCCACGAATAACTCCGTGGGAGCGGTCCGAACGTACCGGACCTCACCCTCGATGTCACGTTCCGGCAACGAGTGCCAGAGCGTGTCGCGCGAGGGGCGCTACCTTTCCGACAAATCGGGCGACAAGCCGGGCTGCGACCGGACGGCCGCGGACCAGTTCAGGCCGTCGCGACGAAGAGGTGGCGGGCCACGTCCTCACCGAGCTCGAGCGCCGCACCGGCGCCGTCGACGGCCACCGTGTAGGTCCCGCCGCTGTGCTCCGCCGTGATGCGGGAGCCCGGCACCAGGCCGGCCTCGGACAGGCGGGCGAGCAGCTCGATGTCCGTCTGCAGCGGCTCGGCGATACGAGTGAGCGACGCCGCGAGCGGCTCACCCTTGATGCCCTTCTTCGCCGCCGCCTCGAACGCCGAAGGCAGCGAGATCACGCCGGTCAGGAACGGCACGTCGGTGTATTCCTCACCGAGCTCCGAAAGACCGGGGATCGGGTTCCCGTACGGGTCGTGGTGCGGGTGGTCGAGCAGCCCGACGAGGCGCTTCTCCACCAGGTCGCTCATCACGTGCTCCCAGCGGCACGCCTCGACGTGCACGTGCTCCCAGTCGAGCTTGATGACGTCGGTCAGCAGCCGCTCCGCGAGGCGGTGCTTGCGCATCACACGCCTCGCCTTGTCGTGGCCCAGTTCGGTGAGCTCGAGGTGCCGGTCGCCCGTCACGATCACGAGGCCGTCGCGCTCCATGCGCGCGACGGTCTGCGACACCGTCGGACCGGAGTGCCCCAGTCGTTCCGCGATGCGCGCGCGCAGGGGCGTGATGCCCTCCTCGTCGAGCTCGTAGATCGTCTTGAGATACATCTCGGTGGTGTCGATCAGATCCGTCACGTCAGCTCCCGTCATGCGCCCAGCCGCCCAGTCGCCCTGGACACGTGCGGCCCGGGCGTCGGCCCAGGTTCTAGTCTAGTTCTGTGCCACTGACAATCCCGCCACACCTGCTGCCCGCCGACGGCCGATTCGGCTCCGGTCCCTCCAAGGTGCGCCCGGGACAGGTGGATCATCTCGTGGCGAACGCGCACGTGCTGGGCACGTCACACCGGCGGGCGCCGGTCAAGGACCTGGTGCGCCGTATTCGTGAGGGTGTCACGGAGCTGCTCGGCGCGCCCGACGGATACGAGGTGGTGCTCGGCAACGGCGGCGCCACCGCGTTCTGGGACGTCGCCACCCTGTGCCTCGTCGAGCGCAAGGTGCAGCACGCGGCGTTCGGCGAGTTCGGCGGCAAGTTCGCCGCCGCGACGTCGCGCGCCCCGTTCCTCGAGCCCTCCCAGGTGATCTCGGCGGAGCCCGGCACGGTCGCCTACCTCGAGCCCGCCGCGGACGTCGACACCTATGCCACACCGCACAACGAGACCTCAACGGGTGCGATGGCGCCGGTGCTGCGCCCGTCGGGGCCGGACGGCGCCGTCGTGCTCACCGACGCGACCTCCGGGGCCGGGGCCCTGCCCGTCGACCTGAGCCAGACCGACGCCTACTACTTCGCGCCGCAGAAGGCCTTCGCCGCGGACGGCGGCCTGTGGCTCGCCGTCCTGTCCCCCGCGGCCGTCGAGCGGGCCGCCCGGCTCGAGGGTTCGGGCCGCTGGGTGCCGGAGTTCCTGTCGCTCACGACCGCCGTCGAGAACTCGCGCCAGGACCAGACGCTCAACACGCCCGCCGTCGCGACGCTGCTGCTCCTGGCCGACCAGGTCGAGTGGCTGATCGACCAGGGCGGGCTCGAGTGGTCCGCGAAGCGCTGTGCGGCCTCCGCCGAGATCCTCTACTCCTGGGCCGACTCGCGGGAGTGGGCGACGCCGTTCGTCGCGCGCCCCGAGGAGCGGTCGGCGGTGGTCGGCACCATCGACCTCGCCGAGGAGATCGACGCGGGACGAGTGATCTCCGAGCTGAGCGCCAACGGCATGCAGGACGTGTTCGCCTACCGCAAGCTGGGGCGCAACCAGCTCCGGGTGGGCATGTACCCCGCGGTCGACCCGGACGACGTCGCGGCGCTCACCGCCTGCGTCGACTACGTCGTCGAAGCTTCCTGACCAGCGCGATCACGTCCGCAATATCCCTTGGACGGGGAGTTCAGCCTATTGTCCGAGCCGTGGGGACTCTGTAACGTTTCGGCATCCTAGGGAACCATTCGAGGGGCTGTTCAACACCATGCCAGTGATCGACCACTTCACCTTCGGGATCGTGACGCCGTTGCTGGCGTACGCGATCTCGTGTACCGGCGCAGCGACGGGCCTTGCGTGCACGTCTCGCGCCCGAGCAGCATCGGGCGGCACGCGCGCGGCGTGGCTCGTGTTCGGCGCCATAGCCCTGGGCGGTACCGGCATCTGGGTGATGCACTTCGTCGCCATGCTGGGATTTTCCGCATCCGGCGTGACCATCAGATACAACATTCCGGAGACCCTCCTGAGCGCGGCGATCGCCATCGTCGTCGTGGGTGCGGGCCTCTTCATCACGGAGCTTGGCAAGCGCAAGCTCCCGGCGATGCTCGTCGGTGGTGCCCTCGCGGGCGCCGGCGTCGCGGCCATGCACTACATGGGCATGGAAGCGATGGAGATGTCGGCGGAGGTCGTCTACAACCCGGTCTATGTCATCGCCTCGATCGTCATCGCCGTCGTCGCGGCCACCGCCGCGCTGTGGTGCACGGTGCACATCCGCGGCACGCTCGCCACGATCGTGGCCACACTGGTGATGGGGCTTGCCGTGACCGGCATGCACTACACCGGGATGGCCGGGGTCTCCGTGATCAACCCGATCAACAACGTTCCCGCCGGCGCCTCGACGATGCAGCTTCTCGTGCCGCTCGTCATGGCGGTGAGCGTCGTGACGTTCCTGCTCATCCTCGGTATCGGCCTCTGGCCCACCGAGGACGAGCTGCGCACCCAGGCCGAGTTCGAGAACCGGCTCAAGGCGCACACCGAGCAGGGCCGTCGGTTCGAGACCGTCCAGCAGGACCTGCAGCCGGGTCCCGCTCAGTTCGCGCAGACGAACCGCGCGCTCTGACCCTCGGCAGGTCCGCGAAGTAGAGCGCCTGTCCGAGTCCCCCGGTTGTCGCCGGGGAGGCTCGGACAGGCGCTCTACTTCGTGGACCCGCCGAGGTGTGACCACACCCACGTACCGTTAGCAAGGCTAATGACCTAGAATGGCTCGGTGTCGAGCCCCCGCAGGTCCAGCCGAAGCCCGGCCACGGTCGGCGGCGACCTCCGTGTCGCCCTCACCCGGATATCCCGTCGGCTGCGCGCCGAACGAGGCGAGGCCGACCTCCCCGAGGGCCAGTTCGGCATCCTCACGGTGCTGCACAAGCACGGCGAGATGTCCCCTGGGTCCCTCGCCGAGCACGAGCGCGTCCGGCCTCCGTCGATGACCCGCGCCGTGAACACCCTGGCCGAGCTCGGTCTCGTCGAGAAGGTGGAGCATGCGACGGACCGCCGGCAGGTGGTCGTCCGGCTCACCGCGGCGGGCTCGCGCGAGGTCGCCGAGACCCGGCGTCGCCGTGACGCCTGGCTCACCAAACAGCTGTCCACCCTGACCGGAGAGGAGAGAGAGATCCTTGCAGGAGCCAGCGAGCTCCTGATCCGGATCGCCGCTCGATGAGCGCAACTTTCGCCAGCCTGAAGTACCGCAACTATCGCCTTTGGTTCGCCAGCGCTCTCGTCGCCAACATCGGCACCTGGATGCAGCGCGTGGCGCAGGACTGGGTAGTACTGGCCGTCCTCACCAACAACTCCGGTGTCGCCGTCGGCATCGTCACCGCACTGCAGTTCATCCCGCACATCTTCCTGTCCGCGTGGGCCGGCCTGCTCGCCGACCGCGTCGACCGCCGCAAGCTCCTGATGCTGACGCAGGGGGGCATGGGCGTGCTGGGCCTCGGGCTCGGTGCGCTGGTGCTGTCCGGCGCGGCCGAGCTGTGGCACGTGTACGGCTTCGCGACCCTGCTGGGCGTCGTGAGCGCGATCGACGGGCCCGTCCGGCAGACCTTCGTCGCCCAGCTCGTGCCGACCAAGCGGCTCGCGAACGCCGTCGGCCTCAACTCGACCAGCTTCAACGCCGCGCGGCTCATCGGGCCCGGAGTGGCCGGCCTGCTCATCGCCGCCGTCGGCAGCGGCTGGGTGTTCGTCATCAACGGCATCGCGTTCGGTGCCGTCATCATCTCGCTCACCCGGATGCGCGACCTGCGGGCCCTGCCGGTCGCGTCGCGTGCCAAGGGCCAGATCCGCGAGGGTCTCGCCTACATCCGCGGCCGGAGCGACATCGTCGTGATCATGGTCGTCATGGGCGTTGTCTCGATGTTCGGCCTGAACTTCCAGCTCACGTCGGCCATGATGGCGCGCGTCGAGTTCGGCAGGGGCGCGAGCGAGTACGGCATCCTCGGTTCGGTCCTCGCGATCGGCTCGCTCGCCGGCGCGCTCCTGGCCGCCCGGCGGGAACGGCCGCGCGTGCGGCTCGTGCTGGGCGCCGCCTTCGCGTTCGCGACAGCCATGGGGATCCAGGCGGTCATGCCGACCTACCTCGGCTACCTCCTGATGTGCATCCCCGTCGGCTTCGCGTCCCTGACCATGCTGACCTCGGCCAACGCGGCGATCCAGCTCTCGGTGGCCCCGGAGCTGCGCGGCCGGGTCATGTCGATCTACGTGCTGGTGGTACTCGGCACCACGCCTCTCGGTTCCCCCGTGGTGGGCTGGGTCGGCGAGACGTTCGGCCCGCGGTACGCCGTGCTGATCGGCGCCGTGGCGACCCTGCTCGTGGCCCTCGCCGCGACCGTGTGGGCGTACCGGACGTGGCACGTGCGCGTGCGCGCCCGGCTCTCCCGCTCGCACCGCATCCCGCGCCCGTACCTCCAGGTGACCTACCCGGACGCAGAACCCGAACCGAACCGTCAGGCCCTGGCGGCCTGACGTCCAACGGGCGAGGTTGGGTGCCCGCGCTGAGCGACCGTGCCCAAACCCTCCGTTGGTTCCGGGCACAATCACACAGTGCCGCGTCGGGTCGGCCGGAACGAGTGATTGTGCCCGGAAACGGCGGAGGGTTCGGGCAGGACCGCTCGGTCTGGCGTCTGGGGCACCGCGTTTTCCGGGAGAGATCCGTCCGTGTCGCATGCGGTACCGGGCGACGGCGGCACAGTGTTCCGAGCTCGTCCACAGGGGCCTCTCTCAGCCTGTTGTGCACAGGACGGTGCTCCGGTCCGGATCTGCCCTGCCCGGCGCTGCTGGGGTGGGCACATGACAAAGGTCTTCCAGATTCCGAGCCGCGCAATGCCCCTGATCCGCCGGCAGTCCGGTCTCCTCTCCACCGACCAGTGCGAGGAGCTCGGGATAGAGCGAGAGATCCGACGCCGGATGATCCGGCAGCTTCGCTGGAGCAGCCCTGCTCGTGCCGTCGTCGACACCTGCCCCGAACCCCTCCACAGCAGGACGCGGGACGACTGGTTCGAGCATGCTGCCCGATGGCGAACCTGGCTCGCCCTGCTCGTGCACTGCTCGGACGCCATCGCGACAGGGTGCTGCGCGCTGGTCCTGCACGGTGTGTCCGGGCTCCCTCGCGACTTTCCCCTGGAGATCGCGCGCCCGGACCGATCCCCGCGGCGTACCCGGTACGGCGTCGCCGTCGTGAGGTACCCACCATTTCCCACGGTGACGATCAGCGGCCGCGCGGTGGCCCAGCTCGACCACGCAGCGGCGCAGGCCCTGCCGAAGCTCCCGCGTCCCAACGCCCTCGCAGTGCTCGACGACCTCGCGAGGCGCCACCGGTTCGACGGCGCCCGCCTTGCGGGCCTGCGCGAGCTGGTAGTCCGGCGCCGCCGCGGCTCGGCCCAGCTCCTTGACCTGTTCGGGATCGTCGACGGCCGCTCGGAGTCACGGAGTCGTCCGCGCGGCTCTCGTGCCACGACAACGGTGTACCGCCCGACGACCTCCAGGTCCGCTTCACCCGGGACGGTGTCGTCGTCGCACGCGTCGACATGGGATGGCGCCTGCCCGACGGACGTTGGCTCGTGGTCGAGATCGACGGTGTCGGTCCGCACAGCACTCCGCGGGCGCTGGTTCAGGACGCCGCACGGCAGAACCAGCTGCTGGCATCCGGGCAGGTGATCATGCTGCGCTTCAAGCCCCAGGACAACGAGCAACCGGGCGGCGTCGGCGGGAAGGTCGCGACGGTCCTGGCCAGCCACGGCTGGCGCCCCGGCCGATACACCGCCGCCAGATCCTGCATCGCGCTGTCGTGACCGCGCCCCGCTCCCGGCACCACGCCGAGCCATTGTGCCCAGATCCCGGCCCTCCCCGGGGCACAATCGCTCAGTCCGGCCGACACGACGCGGGACTGTGTGATTGTGCCCCGGGGAGGGCCGAGGTTTGGGCGTAATCGCTCAGCCCGGCCGAGGGCCGCAGGGCCAGGCCGGTTCGCTAGATGCCCACCGCCGCGCGGATCGGGCCCAGCAGGAAGTAGACGACGAAGAGGGCCGCCGCGACCCACAGCAGCGGGTGCACCTTGCGGGCCTTGCCGACGGCGAGCTTGAGCAGCACGTACGAGATCACGCCCGCCCCGATGCCCACCGTGATCGAGTACGCGAACGGCATGAGCACCATCGTGAGGAACGCGGGGATCGCGACCTCGAGGTTCTTCCAGTCGATGCCCGTCACCTGGACGACCATGAGGAACCCGACGATCACCAGCGCGGGCGTGGCGGCCTCGTGCGGCACCACGGTGACGAGCGGCGCGAGGAAGGTCGTCAGCAGGAACGCCACACCCGTCGTGACCGCGGCGAGGCCCGTGCGGGCGCCATCGCCGACGCCGGACGCCGACTCGACGTACGCCGTGTTGGACGACACCGACCCCATGCCGCCCGCCGACGCGGCGATCGAGTCGACGATCAGGATCTGGGTGGTGCGCGGCGGGTTGCCCTTCTCGTCGAGCAGCCCGGCCTCGCCGCCGATGGCGACCATGGTGCCCATCGTGTCGAAGAAGTCGGCGATGAGGAGCGTGAACACCAGCAGGACGACGGCGATCGGGCCGATCTTCTCGAACGAGCCGAACAGCGAGAACTGCCCGATGAGCGAGAAGTCGGGCAGGGCCACCACCGAGTCGGGCAGCGCGGGGACGTTGAGCGACCAGCCACCCGGGTTGTCCTCGGCGCGTCGGCCGATCTGCGCCACGGCCTCGATGACCACGGCGAGCACGGTCGAGGCGGCGATCGCGATGAGTATCCCGCCGCGCACCTTGCGCACCATGAGGACGGCGGCCAGCAGCACCCCGAACGCGAACACGAGCAGCGGCCAGGCGCCGAGCGAGCCGCCCATGCCGAGCTCCGTCGGCGTCGCCAGCGAGGCGGGGATGCGCACGAACCCGGCGTCGTACACACCGATGAACGTGATGAACAGGCCGATGCCCACGCTGATGGCGATCTTGAGCTCGCGCGGCACGGCCCGGAACACGGCCTCCCGGAAGCCCGTGACCACCAGGATCAGGATGACCAGGCCCTCCAGCACCACGATGCCCATGGCGTCGGCCCAGGTCATGCCCGGCAGTGCCGCCACGGAGAAGGCGACGACGGCGTTCAGGCCCAGCCCCGCCGCGAGCGCCAGCGGGAAGTTGGCGACAACGCCCATGAGGATGGACATGACGCCGGCGACGAGGGCGGTCGCCGCGGCGATCGCGGCGAGGTCGCCGCCGTCGGTCCCGCCGCCGAGGAACTGGCCGGTCCCGTCGGGCACGTTGCCGAGGATGAGCGGGTTCAGCACGACGATGTAGCTCATCGTGAAGAAGGTGACGAGCCCACCGCGCACCTCCGTCCACACCGTGGACCCGCGTTCGCTGATCCGGAAGAACCGGTCGACGGCGCCCCGCGCCTGGGCCTGGTCGTGAGCCATGGTCCGATGTTGCCCTTCGTTACCCGATTTCGTCACCCGATGGTACGGGCCTGCGTGCCGCGGACGGCGGCCTTGAGCATCTGCTCCACCGACCGCACCTGGGTCAGCACGTAGTCGTTGCTGAGGTGGTGATAGTCCCGGTAGACGGGGTGGTCGATGTCGCCGACGCCGCAACTTTCCGCGTCGCACGTCTGTGACCAGACGCCGTCCCAGGTGGGAACACCGTACTTCTTCCAGATCCCGGCGCTGATCCGGGGGAGGTCGCCGTTCGAGCTCTCGGCCTCGGTGCGCGACATGTCGCAGTCGCCGAGCCAGGACAAGGGCCGGGTGAGGCAGTCGAGGGGGTCGACGTCGAGCTGCGGGTTGTCCTTGACGGCCACGACGTTCGGTGTGACGGCGGTGAGGTGCGCGAACAGCTTGTCGTTGGCGGCCGCCCAGGTGGCGTGCGTCTCGTCGGCGGTCATGCCGGTGCCGTCGGCGTGCTCCATGCGGCCGCCGTAGATCTGCGCCTGGCTGACGACGACGGCGTCGGGCCGCAGGTCCTCGACGACGCCGACGGACTCGGCCTGGAAGTCGCCGCACGGCCCGCGCTCGGCGGGTTGGTACACGTTGACCTCGGCGGCGGGGCAGCCGTGGCGCCAGCGGACGGCGAGGCGCAGGCCTGCGTCGGTCGCCGCGGCGTCGAACGCGGGGGCCCACTGCATGGCGTGGGAGTCGCCGAGCAGCAGCACGGTGGTCTTCGCGTCGACGTCACCGAGCATGCAGACGTCGACGCCCGACGTCGTCGGGACGGTCTCGGTGCACCCGTACGGTTCGGGTTCGGCGCCGACCTCGACCGCTGTGGCGTACGGCTCGCGCTCCAGCACGGCGCCGACGCCGGTGCGGACGCCGACGGCGAGGCCGCCGACGACGATCCCGATGGCCACGGTGACGGCGGCGGTGCGGCGCCACGACCTCATGGCGCTGCTGAACCGGACCGGGTTCTCGACCCAGCGGTAGGTGGCGACGGCGGCGCCGAACGCGGCGAGCGTCGCGAGCACCTTGATCCAGATCGCGTCGTCCTGCACCGCCGCGGTGGTGAGCACCACGAACGGCCAGTGCCAGAGGTACCAGGAGTAGGAGACGTCGCCTATCCGCTGCAGTGCCGGCAGGCCGAGCAGCCGGTCCACCCAGGTCCCGTCCGCGGGGATGCTGCCTGCGGCGAGCACGAGCAGCGCACCGCACACGGGCAGCAGGGCGACCGTGCCGGGGAACGGGTCGCTCTCGTGCACGAACGCGAACGAGAGCGCAAGCAGCAGGACTCCCGCGGTGCCGAGCAGGGCTCGGAGCAGCCGCGGCCGCAGCCGGGAGAGCTCGGCGAGCCGGTTCCAGGGCAGGGTCGCGACGAGTGCGGCGCCCGCGAACTCCCAGGCCCGGGTCGGCAGCACGTAGAACGCCCAGTCGGGGGCCGTCGCCGTCAGCCAGACGGAGGTGGCGAGCGATACGACGAACGTTCCGGCGAACAGGAGCTGCAGCATGCGGCGGGCCGGCACGCGGGTGCGGCGGGCCACGGCGACCGCCAGCAGGATCAGCAGCGGCCAGAAGACGTAGAACTGCTCCTCGATGCCGAGCGACCAGGTGTGCAGGTAGGGGCTCGGGGTCACGGAGTCGGTGAAGTAGTTCTGCCCCTGGTAGGGGAAGACCAGGTTGGAGACGAACAGCATCGCCGACGCGGCGTGCCCGGCGAGCCGCCCCCAGACCAGTGGCGACAGGACCAGGAGGCTCGCGAGCAGCGTGACCGCGACGACCAACGCGAGCGCGGGCACGAGGCGCCGCATGCGGCGGGTCCAGAACTCGACGAGGTCGACGTTGCCGGCGCGGTCCACCTCACGCAGCAGCAGCGAGCTGATCAGGTAGCCGGAGATCACGTAGAAGATGTCGACGCCCGTGAAGCCGCCGGGGATCGCGATCCCCGCGTGGAAGACGACGACGGCGAGCACGGCCACCGCCCGGAGCCCGTTGATGTCCGTGCGGAACGCGTGGCCGGCACCCGGGCCGGCGGGAGCCGCGCCGGTCCCGGGGCTGCGGGGCTCCGGAGCCGGTTCGTCGGGTCGCTCGACGGCGGCGGTCGTCGCCTGCGCCATTTTTCTCCTGCGGTCGTTCCGGACGGGTGCGCGGATCACCATAACGGGCGCACCAGGTCACCTCGACCGGGTACCGAGGAGGGTGTGGGGAGAGTCATGCTCTCTCGTCCGGCTCAACCGGGTGATCAACCGAGGAATACGTGAGAGCACGTCAGCACGGGTGCCGCGGTCGTACCGCCGTCCCTGACGCAGCCGATCGCACCGCGCAGCAGGTCGGGGGCCACGAGGTTCTCCCGGTGCGACGGCGAGTCGAGCCAGGCCTGCACCACGTCCTGCGGCGGGTTCGCGGTGCGGCTGAGGTTCTCCGCGGCGAACGCGCCAGGGCAGCTCTCCTGTACGGGCTCCAACGGCGCATGGACCAGCTTCGGCGCACCGATCAGCGCACCGGCCCGCTCGACGGCCACGGCGGCCAGGCACTCGTCGTGCTCCACCGGCGGTACGTCCCGCTGGGCACGAGCCGCGTTCACGCCTTCCTCCAGGGCTGCCGCGTACTGCTCCGGGTCGGCCAGGTCCACGCTGCCGGACGGCGTCCAGGTCGGCGAGGGGCCGGGCGTCGCCTCGGCACCCCACGGATCACCGGACGGTTCCGTCGTACAGGCGGTCAGCAGCGCGGTGGTGAGCAGGAACGGGATCGCGAGGCGGGTCAGGGCGCGGAGCACGGGGTCGATTCGACACCGCGCGGCGCGTGCGCACAAGCCGAGGCGCCGCGCCGCTCGTCCGCCGACGTCCTGCCGCCGCCTCCACCGCTCAGCCCAGGAACACGTGGGCACAGATCATGACGGGTGCGGCGGGGTCCCCGCCGTCGGGCACGCAGGCGACGGCACCCCTGGTCAGGTCGCCGTTCAGGATGTTGGCGCGGTGCCCCGCCGAGTCCATCCAGCCCTGTGCCGCCTCGGGTGGTGACCACCCACCCTTGGCCAGGTTCTCCGCGACCGCGGAGGTGGGGCAGGCCTCGAAGATCGGCTCGAGCGGCGCGTGCGCCAGCTCTTTGCCGATCAGCGCCTGCGCCCGGTCGAGCGCGACGTCGTAGGCACAGGTGTCGTGCGCCAGCGCGGCAAGGCCGGCGCCGGTGCGATGGCCGTTGACCGCGTCCTCGAGGGCCGCCGCGTACTGCACGGCGTCGGTCAGGTCGGGTTCGCCGCCGCCGGCGCCCCCGCCACCGCCGGAACCGCCCGTTCCGTCATCGCCCCCGCCGGAGCCGCCTCCGGTGCCGCCCGACCCCGCGTCGTCGCCCGACCCGGGAGCCGGCGTCCGGTCCGCGCCGCGCGACGCCGAACCGCTCGGCGCCGGCTGCACGTCCACCGCCGCGGCCTCCTGGGTGTGCTTCCCCCTGATCGGGCCCACCGAGGAGGGCCCAGGAGCAGGCGCCAGCCGGACGGGCACAGCCTCGGCGACCACCCCGGGTGCGATCCCCGGCGCGGGCATCGGCTCGGCGCCCGGGGTGAGGAGCCCCGCGCACGCCGTCAGGCAGGCGGCCACCGCGACGCCCAGGACGGCGCGGGCGGCTGCCCCGCGCAGGGCACGCCCCGGCCGGGACGCGGACGACGTCGTACAGCGTGCTGGGGACACAAGTGCGGACAATACCGGCGATCACCACAGGACGGAATGCCCGGTCTCCGCCCGGCGCGCACAGGACGGACAACTGACTTCGGTCGGGTCACGCCGCGGGCCTCACGCCCACAGGTCGAGCGGGAAGGCGGCCAGCAGGGCGTCGCCGTCCCATACCGGCGGGCGGACGCCGCCCAGCTCCACCGCCTCGTCGACGGACGCGGCGACGCGGAACTCCTCGCGCCCCGTCCCGGCGTAGTAGTCGTGGTACTTGTGCATGGGCTCGGCCGACGGCGGGACCAGCCGGGCCGGGATGCCGAACGACTCGGCGAGCACTATGCCGTGCAGGGACGTCGCGACCACGAGGTCGCACCGGGCGATCTGCCCGGCGATCGCATGCGGGTCGCCCCGCGGCGCGATCGTCCGTGGGTCGTCGCGGTGCCGCGCCCAGTCGTGCAGGTTGGGCACGAACCCGACCGGCCGCCACTCGCCGTCGGCGTAGCTCTCCCGGGGCCAGAACCGGCTCCAGAGCAGCGCGGGGTCGCCGAAGACGCGCGGCGCCGCGATGCCCGCCTCACGCAGGAGCCGGTGCGTGATGGGCCCACGGACGGCGCGCACGTCCAGCCCCAGGCCGGGCGGCAGGTACGCCTCCTTGCCGTTGATCCCGGAGCCCCACACGACGTCGCCCGGCGCGGCCAGGTGCAGGATCGAGCCGACCGTGAGCAGCCTGCGGGCACTCCCGGGCGCCTGATCGACGCCGCGAGCGGCGAGGATGTGCTCGACGAGCGCCGGGCCGATCAGGTCGCCGAAGTTGTTGACCCGGCGCCGTACGGGAAGGAGCCTGCCGAGCTTTCCTTGCACCACCGGCCGTCGGGGGTTCCAGTGCACCACCTCGACGGTCACGCGCGTCCCCCCGCCGTCAGCGCCCGGCGGACCACCGGTCCCAGCGTCCGGCGGCCCACCGTCAGCGCCGTCTCCGCCACCGCCCGGGGGCCGACGGCGGACCACAGCGCCGCGGTCGTCCGGCGGACCGGCGGCAGGCCGAACCGCGCGGCGAACTCCGGGTCGAGCGGCCTGGCGAGGCCGCGCAGCCGCTTGCCGGAGTGGTTCTCCCCCGTGTCGACGTGGTAGACGGCGCCGCGGAACGGCAGGGGTTCGAGCACTCTTCCCTGGTGGCGCGCGTACCACTCGAGGGCGTGCCGGTGCGCGCCCATGACGTTCTCGACCCGGTCGCCGAACCCCGCGAGGACCTCGTCCTGCGTTGCGGTGACGGAGAGGTCGCCGGGTACCCCGTACGCCTCGAACGGGACGACGAAGCTGCTGCCGCACGTCCGGTGGAAGTCGGGCTGACGTCGGTAGACCGACCGGGCCCGCGAGTACACCCAGCCCCGGTCGACCACCCAGCCGGGGTGGTCGCGGTGCCGCGCGGTGAACTCCGCGAGGCCGCGGTGCACGAAGTCGTCGGCGTCGACGATCATCACGTGGTCGGGCCGGTACGGCCGCGCGGCCAGCAGCCCGACGCCGATCTTGCTGCCCTTGTCCCGGACGAACTGCGACCGGCCGGCGTGCGGGCCGTCCGCCGCCTCGGGCGCCGCGAAGTCGACGGGCACGAACCGCACACGCTCGGCGAGCTCGGGCCGGATCTCCGGCGCGCGGTTGCCGACGACGAACACCAGGTAGTCGTCGCTGGTCTGCGCCGTGAGCGACCCGAGCGTGAGCCGCAGCAGCTCCTCCACCCGGCCGTAGTCCGCGGAGTTGTGCGGGTGGCGCAGCGAGGTCACGAACGCGAGCATCAGGCCCCCCAGAGCCGGGCGGCGAGCTCGCGTGCCTCGTCGAGGCCGGACACCTGGTGGGCGGTGCTGAACTTGCCCGTGTAGTCGTCGTAGATCGCGCGCAGCTTGCCGTAGCTGTTGTCCAGCAGGATGTGCTCGACGCCCAGCAGCGTGGCCATGACGTGCGCGTGCAGGCGGTCGACGACGGCGCCGCGGGCGGGCGCGAAGAGCAGCACGCCGCTGTCGATGTTCACCGCGTTGATCGCCGCGAGCGCCGCAGCGACCGGCTTGTTCGCGGCGCCGAGCGCCGGCAGCGGCACCCGGCGGCCCACCCGGGCGCGCTGGTGGCTGAGGGCCGCGACGAGCCGTGCCGCCCGGTGTCGCCAGTCGGCGGCGGCGTCGGGCCGCCAGTCGGTCCGGTCGGCGACCAGGCCGGGCACCCAGTTCGGCGGGACGTCCTGGAGCCCCGAGGCGTTCTCCTTGTCGGCGCGGGCGAGGACGAGCATGCGCCGGGTGCTGTCGGCGAGCTGGTCGAAGAACGGCGGCTCCCAGCCAAGGGCCATGTCGTGGCAGTACGCCGCCCGGACGCCGGGGAGCTGTTCGGCGGCCCGCGCCTGCGACGCGGTGTCCCGGACGAGGAGCGTGAAGTCGCGGTGGGCGCCGATGACGCGGTCGGCCTCGGCCGCGCGGCGTCCGGACCGGAACCAGACCGACTGGGGGAGCTGGACGATCTTGTGGCCGGGAAAGTCCTGCACTATGCGTTCCCGGTGCTCCTGGTGTCCGAGCCACAGGTCGCCGAAGTTGCCGCCGCCGTGGATCAGGATCGTGCCGGTGGGCATGGCCGCGCGGACGTCCGCCGCCACGTAGCCGCGCAGGTCGCTCACGTGCCGGATCTCGATGCCCAGGCGCCGGAGGTATGCGAGCTCGCCGGCCCAGATGAGCGAGTCGCCGACGTTGCGCTGGTTGGGCGCGTCGAGGAGCGCCACGGGACCCGGGCCGATGGTGTCGGCCAGCACGGTGGTGGTGGCGGAGCGCAGCCCTGCGAGGTACGCGCCGTCTTCCGGACGCATCATCCGTGCCCCCCTGGCTCGCGGTCGAGACCCATCATGCGGGCAGCGCTCCGATACCGCAGGTCGGAGCAGGTCACCCCCGCAGCGCTGCCTGGATCCGCTCGACCGCGTACGGTCCCAGCGTCCTGGCCCAGGTCCCGGTGATGTGCCCGCCGGTGTCGCGGTAGACGACCACGTTGCCGATCACCGACGGGCACTCGCCCGCCGCGCAGTACAGGTCGGTCAGGTCCACCACGTGCGCGCCCGGCACGTCGCGGGCTGCCGCGGCGAGCGTGTCCGGTGCGGCGAGCGCCCGGCCGGCCGGCGTCCCGCAGCCGTCGTCCACGGTGAAGGCCACCGCCGCCACGCAGCGCGTGGAGCCGGCGTCGGCGTCGGGGTTGTCCTCCAGGACGACCACCTCGGTGCCGCTCCGGGCGACGGGAGCCATGGCGGCGACGTAGTCCTCGCGCGCCACCTCGTCGTGCGCCCGGGAGGCCGTGGTCACGACGACGTCGTACCCGCCTCGTTCGAGCGCCTCCTGGATCTTCGGCAGACCGGGGCAGAGCGGGTCGCGCTCGACGAGGCGCCACCGGCAGCCGTTGCCGACGTAGGTGTCGACCCGCCAGCCGGCGGCGTCGAGCTGGGGCTCCAGCGCCGGGACGAGCTGTGCGGCGTGGCTGTCGCCGACCACTGCTACCCGGGTCGCCGTTGGCCGGTCGCTGCCGAACGTGCAGGTCTTCATGGGCTCGCCCTGGTACGAGTAGCAGGCGAAGGCGCCGCCGGTGTCGTACGAGGCACCGGCCGGGTCGGGCGCCACGGCGGTCCCCGTGTTCAGCACGCAGTCGTGCCGCGGGTCGAGCGCGGCGGCACCGACGCAGTCGGTCGGGTCGGCGGCGGTGCTGCCGGCCAGGACGGCGTCGGGCAGCGCGAGCCGGGGTGGGGCGGCCGCCCTGGCCGCGGCGAAGCCCCCGGCCCCGAGCAGCACGACGACGGCGCACGCCGTCGCGTACCGGTACCACCCGGCCCGCGGCACGAGCCGGGCGCGCGGGCCGCGGCGCCGGAACCACGCGGCGCGGCGGGCGGGCGCCTCCAGCCAGCGGTACGACGCCGCCGACAGCGCGAACGTGAGGCCGAGCGCGAGCACGAGGTAGGCCGCTGAACCCTGCGGCACGAGGGCGAGCAGGAGGATCGCCACCGGAAAGTGCCAGAGGTACAGGCTGTAGGAGATCTCGCCGACGTACTGGCCCGCGCGGTGCGTGAGCGGCCAGAGCGCCACCGGGCCGCCGACGCCCGCCGCGATCACGAGCACCGTGGACAGCACAGGCAGCAGCGCCCAGGGCACGGGGAAGCCCTCGCCCTCGGGTGTCACCAGGATCGCCGCGGCGATACCGGACAGCCCCAGCCAGGCGAGCGCCGAGCGCACGCGCATCGAGCCGATGCCCAGCCGCGTCGACAGGACGGCGACGAGCGCGCCGGCGCCCAGCTCCCAGGCCCGCGACGACGTGGTGAAGTACGCCCAGGTGGGCTGCGCCGTCGTCTCGGCCAGGCCCCAGGCCAGGGAGCCCAGGCAGAGCACGCCGACCGCCACACCCGCGACCGCGCGTGCGTGCCCGCGCCGCCAGCCCGGGTGCCGCGCGCCGACGGTCAGCAACCCGAGCAGGAGCCATGGCCAGACCAGGTAGAACTGCTCCTCGACCCCCAGCGACCAGTAGTGCTGGAGCGGGGACGGCGGCAGGGACTCCTGGAAGTAGTCGACGCCCTCGCGCGCGAAGTGCCAGTTGCCGACGAAGAGGAAGGAGAAGAGCGCGTCGCCGACGACGCTCCGGAACCGCTCGGCGCCCAGCAGGGCGAACGACGCACAAACCGTGACGAGCAGGACGAAGGCTGCCGCAGGGAGGATCCGCTTGGCCCGGCGCACGTAGAAGGCGGAGAACGAGATGGTCCCGGTGCGCTCGTGCTCCCGCAGGAGAAGCCCGGTGATGAGGAACCCGGAGATCACGAAGAACACGTCGACGCCGACGAACCCGCCCCGCGGCCAGCCGATCACGTGGTCGGCGATGACCGCGAGGACCGCAACCGCCCGGAGCCCCTGGACGTCCGCACGGAAGCCCGCGGGTCTCCGCTCCGGCGCCCCGGCCGATGCCGTCCGAGCCGATCGAGCAGGCCGAGCCGCGCTCACTGCCATTTCCTTTTCCCCCGTGATATGCCCGTGTGGCGGTGCGGCACCATCCTGGGGTGACAGCCGCCGTCCTGCAGTTCGGAATGTCGTGGCGACCGGACGATTCAGGTCGCACGCGGCATATTCCTCGCATATCTTGCGGGGCGCCGGCGATCCCATTTCAGCCGATCAGCTTAGGTTCCCGATGTCCGGTACGCGCACGAGCAGCACGCCCTGGTATGACCGTCGCATCACCTTCGTCGGTGGCCTTCATCGCAGCGGGACCGCCCTTGTCGCCCGGATAATCAGCGCGAGCCCGGACGCTTCCGGACTGACGGGAACGGGCGCCGTGATGGACGAAGGCCAGCATATTCAGGACACATTCGTCGGCAATCTGGGCAATACGTCCGAATGGTCGTTTCACCCGCAGGCGCACCTCACCGAAGAGGACGCACGCCGCGTGCCCGACGCCGGGGCGCGGCTCTGGGCGAGCTGGTCGCCCTACTGGGACCTCGACGCCGCGGTGCTCGTCGAGAAGTCGCCGCCCAACCTGACGAAGATGCGCTACTTCCAGGAGATCTTCCCGAGGGCCCGCTTCGTCGTCGTGACGCGGCACCCGATCGTGCAGGCGCTGGCCGTGCGCAAGTGGGCCACGAGCACCCGTGGGCGGTTCACCTACGGCTTCCCCAGGCTCGTCGAGCACTGGGTGCACGCGCACGACGTGTTCGCGGAGGACGCGCTGCACATCGAGAACCTGCTCGTGCTGCGGTACGAGCACCTGATGCGCGAACCCGAGCGGGAGCTCGGCCGGGTCGCCAAGTTCCTGGGCATCGAGCTCGACACCGCGGCGATCGGCGCCGTCGACGCCGGACGCAGCAACCGCTACGCCGAGCTGTGGCGGACCGGCGGGCGGGCGGAGCTGGCCGGACGTGTCCGGAGCCATGTCGGGAACCTGGGCTCGCGGCGCGGGACGCCCCGCGCCGACCTGCTCCGCGACGTCACCGACGCCGCCCTGCTCCCCCGCTACCGCAACGTCGTCAACGAGCATCTCGGGGACCGGATCCGCGCCCACGGGTACGACCTGAACGCGCTGGACGAGGCGACCGAGTGGGCCCCCGTCGTGCACGGCACGCCGGTGATCCTGGCGGCTGACCGCCGGTGAGCACCCCGGTCCGAGTCGTCTACGTCACCGGCTCCGGTCGCAGCGGCACGAGCATGCTGACCGGGGTGCTGCGCGAGTTCGGGCTGCATGTCCCGGGGCCGGAGGTCGCGTCGGACGCCGCCGGCGCGCGCGGCTTCTCCGAGCCGCAGTGGGTGGTGGACTTCCACAACGGCATACTGCGGGCGGCCGGCGTCCAGGCCTCGGACGCGCGGCCCATCGCGTGGCACCTCGTCGACCGGGCGAGCATCGAAGGGGGCGCGCGCGGCCAGATCCAGGAGTGGCTCACCGCCCAGGTCCGGCAGCACGGGAACCTCGTCATCAAGGATCCGCGGCTGCTCTGGTTCTTCGAGCTCTGGCAGGAGGCCGCCGCGTCGGCGGGAGCCGCGGCGTCGTGCATCACGATGCTGCGCCCGCCCGCTGAGGTGGCGGGCAGCAGGGCCGCCTTCTACCAGGGCGGGGGGCTGGTCGACCGGGTGTCGGGGTGGATCAACCTGATGCTCGGGACCGAGCTCACCACCCGGACGGTTCCCCGGGCCTTCGTGCGCTACGGCGACCTGGTCCGCCGCTGGGACGAGCCGGTATTTTCCGCGGCGGCGACGCTCGACCTGCCGATGATCCACCCGGGTGACGCTGCAGCGGTGGCCCGGGCGGACGCGTTCATCGACCCCGCGCTGCACCACGCCGCCGCCACCTGGCAGGACGTGCCCGTCCCCGCGCCGCTGCGTGCGCTGGCCGATGACACGTGGGCCGCCCTCGACTCCCTCCCCGGGCACGACGACGCCGGGACCCGCGCCGAGTTCGACCGGCTCCGTGCCCTCTACCCGTACGTCCACCGCAAGGTCGCCGCGTCGCCGGCGCGGCGGATCGCGCGCATCATGCCGGCCGACGTGGTGCCGCCCGGCGTGCGGCAGAGCGTCGCGGGGATGCTGTGGCGCACGCCGGGCAACGCGGGCCGGCACCGCCTGAGGTAGTCCCTGGCGGAGCGGGCACCTGGCGACGTGATCACGCCGCCGACACCTCCGCCAGCGTGGCGCGCATCTCCTCGGCCTCGGGCATACCGAGGTCGGTGTAGATGGCGTGGGCGTGCTCGTAGTGGGTTCGGGCCAGGACGCGATCGCCCGCTGCCCGGTGTGCGTGTCCTATGCCGGCGTGCGCGCGAGCCTGCTGATAGCGGACGCCGATCGCCGTGGCGACCTCGAGCGCTTCCGTGTGGAACGTCAGGGCGGAGGCGGGGCTGCCGGCAAGCTGGGCCGCCTCACCGAGTCCGTTGATGGACCAGGCCTGGCTGTTGCTGTCACCGATCTCGCGGCTGTGCGTCAGCGCCTGCTGAAAGGTCTCGGTCGCCCGATCCGGCTCCTCCAGGCGGAGGTAGAGCATGCCGAGCGTGTCCAGGACGGTCGCCTTGATGACCACGATGTCCAGCGTCTCGGCGACGGCCAGGGACCGACGTAGGTGCTCGATCGCCGTGACGTACTGACCCCTCCTCATCTCTACGTTCGCGAGATTGTGCAGAGCGACGGCCTCGTCGTACAGGCTGCCGAGATCCCGAAAGATCACGAGGGCCTGCTGGCAGGAGTCGTAGGACGTTGCGTCGTGCCCCAGCCTTCCCTGGATCACCGCGAGGTTGGTGAGCCCGACCGCCTCGATGAACCGGTCGCCGGCCTGCCGGGCCATGGCGATCGCCTGGTTGTGACCTTCCAGAGCCGTCTTGGGGTCACCGCGCTGATAGTCCGCGTTGGCGCGGTAGATCCGCGTGAGAGCCTCTCCCATCACGTCGTCGCCGGTCTGCCGAAACAGGGCAAGGGCACGGTCGTAGTGGTCGACGGCCGTGTCGTACCGGCTGACTCGCACATACCCCACGCCGAGCTGACGAAGTACATGGGCTTGCCCGTCGAGGTCACCCGCGCGCTCGGCGGCGCCGAGGGCATGGGTGTTGATCGTGATCAGGTCGACGGTGTGGCTGCTGCTCAGGTAGCGATGCAGCATCCGAGCGAGCCCGACGACGTACCCGGACCGTTGGTGGGCGGCAGCGTGCTCGACGATCGCGAACAGGCAGGAGTGTTCGGCCCGCAGCCAGTCGCGCGCGGCGCTCGGCCCAGCCAGGTCGGGTGTCGGCGTGAGCAGCGCGGTGGTGTCCGGCCGGTAGTGCACCGAGGCCGGGTACAGGGTGTCCACCGCGGCGAAGACCGCGGCCTGGTAGTAGCCGAGGAGCCGGTCCTCCGCCGCGTCTCGGTCCTCGCCGGTCTCCTCGGTGGCCGCCAGTCGAGCGGCGTAGGCGCGCAGCAGGTCGTGCATGCCGTAACGACCAGGGCCGGTCCGGTGGAGGAGGTGGGCGCCGACGAGCAGTTCCAGTGCTCGGCGAGCGGTCGCCAGATCAGTGCCCGCCAGTGCGGCCGCCCCGTACGGGTCCATGTCCGGTCCCGGGTGCAGGCCGAGCCGTCGGAACATGCGTGCCGTCTGCTCAGGGAGATGCTGGATCGACCACGAGAAGACCGCCTGGACGGCTGCGTAGGGATCGCCGCCCGGGTCGAGCAGCTCGAGCCGCTCCTGCCGGTCGGCCAGCTCCGCCACGACGTCGGCCAAGGGCCGGTCCGGCTGCGACGTCGCCAGCACCGCCGCGACCCGAAGCGCCAGGGGAAGACGGGCGCACTGCTCGGCGAGCAGGCCGGCGGCTACCGGATCGGCATCGACCCGGTCGCCGATCAGCCGCCGCAGCAGGTCGGCGGCGTCAGCGGCAGGGAGCAGGTCGAGGTCGATCCGGTGGGCACCGTGCACCGCGACCAGGCCGGCCAGGCTGTCCCGGCTGGTGACCACCACGGTCGAGGCACCGCTGCCCGGGAGCAGCGGTCGCACCTGGGCCACGCTGCCCGCGTTGTCGAGCACGATCAGCATGCGGCGGTCGGCGAGCTCACTGCGGTACCGGGCGGCCCGCTCGTCGTCGTCCAGGGGGATGTCCCGCTCCGGGACACCGAGCGCCGCGAGGAAGCGGGCCAGCGCATCGGCCGGTCGCATCGGCTGCTCCGGGTCGTACCCGCGCAGGTTCACGTAGAGCTGCCCGTCGGGGAAGTCGTGGGCGACCCCGTGCGCCCAGTGCACCGCGAGCGCCGTCTTGCCGACACCCGCGGTACCCCGGATCGCGGTGATCACCACGGTCTGCCCCGCGCGGCCGTCGTCAGCGCCGGGCAGCAGCAGCTCGTCCAGGCGCCGCAGGTCCTCGGAACGCCCGGTGAACCCCGTGACGTCGAGGGGTAGCTGTGCGGGGCGGGGCGGCCTGTCGGCCGTGGCGGCGGACGCCGAGCGTGCGGGCGGGGCGGGCGACGGTCCGGACGCCGGGGCGCTCCGGCCCGCATCCGGTGCGCCGTCCGGCGCGGCCTGCTCGGCGTCGTGCCGGAGGATGCGCTGGTGCAGCTCGCGCAGCTCAGGACCGGGGTCGCTGCCGAGCTCGTCCGCCAGGCGCTCCTGGAGCAGCCGGTAGTGGGCGAGTGCGTCAGACTGCCGTCCGCACCGGTACAGAGCAAGCATCACCTGGCCGGCGAGGCGTTCATCGAGCGGGTGGGTCCTTGCCGCGGCGGTCACGTCGGGCAGCAGCCGCGCGTGCTGTCCGGAGCTCAGCAGCAGGTCGTTGTGGTCGAGGACCGCCGCAAGGTGCTCCGCCTCGAGCCTGACCGCCGTCGACCGCAGCCAGTCGCTGTCCAGGTCGGCGAACGGCCGGCCTCGCCACAGGTCCATCGCTTCCTGCCACAGTGCGCCGGCCGTGTCGCCGTCCGTTCGTCTGGCCTGCGCGACGAGCGTACGGAAGCGCTGAAGGTCCACCGTGGAGTCGTCCGCTTCCAGGACGTAGCCGCCGGAGCGGCGCTCCAGGAGCGGCCCGTCGTGGTCGTCGAGCACGCTCCGGAGCCGGGACACGTAGCTGTGCAACGTCTGCCGGGCGCTGCGTGGCGGCGTCGTGCCCCATACCCGCTCGACGAGCTGATCGAGCGAGACATGCGTGCCGGGCTCGACCAGCAGCGCAGCCAGCACCGCTCGCTGGCGGGCCGAGCCGAGCGGGACCGGACCACGCTCGCTCCGGGCCGAGACGTGGCCGAGCAGTTGAAACCAGACCATGTCCGCACATACCTCCGCGTCGAGCCGCCGAAGGCAAGAGTAGGCGGTGCGCAGGGTGATATGCGGACATGGTCTGGTGGTCAGGACGTCGGGGGGTGGGACTCAGTGGCGGCCCTGCTCGGGTGCCCGGTAGAAGAAGAACCAGAGAATGCCACTCGCCACGACGGCCGCGATCCCCGGCAGGTACCAGAGCGCGCCGAAGGAGACGTCCAGCACGCGGCCGCCGACCGAGACCGTCAGGAAGGTGAGCGCCAGCGCGAGGCCCACGGAGAGCGCCGGCACCAGCGACCAGCACAGTGCCAGCACCGCCCTGCGGGCGGGCGAGAAGCCCACGTCGACCAGGGTTCTGCAGGTGAGCCGCTGCGCGAGGACGGCCAGCCCACCCCCGAGAAGGAGCACGGTTCCCGCCGCGACGGCCCCGACCGCGCTCACGACGTCGGCCTGCGTGCGCATCCGGTCGAACCCCGTCCGGCTCGTCCCGTCTGCCAGCTCCGCACCCGGCGCGAGGCGAAGCACCCCGGCGCGGAGCGTGTACTGGTCCTCGGGAGAGAGCCGGTGGAAGTCGGTGAGCATCACCTCGCTCATCCCGCTGGGTTCCAGGTCGTACTCCTGGGCGACCGTGCCGTCGGCGGGCACCACGAGCCCGGGCAGGTTGCCGCCGAGCCCCACCCCCGGCTGGGCGTCGGTCGTCCCGGTACGGGTTATCGACCCGGTATCGCGCGAGAACCACATGAGCCCTACGGCGTCCTCCGCGACCAGCCCACCCTCCGCCTGCGCATCGGAACCTGGCGGCCCCAGGAGGACCGTGTTGATCGGCGCCGCGACCGGCGAGTCATAACACTCTGGCGGAACCTCGGTGATCGTCGTCACGCCCGAGTCGATCATGCATCGAAGCGTGCCGGGCGACGAGACACGGAGGTTCCCGTCCGTGGCATCGGGGATCTCGTAGGCGACGACGTCATGCCCGCCGAGGTCGCCGTAGAGCTCCCGCAGGGCGGGGATCGCCGTATCGGGCATCGAGCTGATCACGAAGGATCCGGCGGGCACGGGTAGCGGCGACATGGACTCGCCCCGGTTCGCGTCATGGGTGGTCTGCGCCGACCAGAGGCCAGTGGCAAGGACGAGGGTCGCCACGACTGCGGCGGGCACCCACATCGCTCGCGCGAAACCGGAGAACAGCGACCGTATGGCGCCCGGAAACGCGCGCCCGAGCAAGGCCCCGAAGATGATCGGCACCGGGAGCAGCACGACGGCCGCACCGATCGGCGCGAGCCGCGCCGTGGGATCGTCGACCACCGCGAAGCTCGCGCGCAGGGCGATCAACCATACGATCGCTCCGGCGACGGCGACCGCTCCGGCGACCGGAACGAGCCACCGGCGTCGGGCTCTGGTGGGTCGGGGGCGCCAGGACCACAGCCTGGGCAGGTAGCGCGCGACGGGGACACTCAGGGCCGCGGCCAGCATCACCGTTCCGGTGACGAGGGCGACCTGCGACCACGGAATGACCACGTGGCCCCAGCTCTGGCCGAGCCATGCGGAGACTTCTGCCCTGGCCAGCCAGATTCCCGCCAGCACGGCCCAGGAGCCCGCGGTCACGCCCAGGAGAACCGACCCGAGGCTGGTCCACAGGATGTGTCGCCACGCGCTGCGGGGCGTGAGCCCGGCGGCGACAAGAGTCCCGGCGTCGGAGGCCCAGGTGCGCGCCAGCGCGGCGACCAGAGAGAGGAAAAGAATTCCGCCAAGGATCCCAGCACCCGCCGGAACGTATGCCAGCGCCCTGAGGAGCTGCGGGGAGTTGACCTCCGCGCTGAACAAGAGCCATTCGACGGGCTGATACGTCGCGGAGCGCCGGTCGAGCGCCTGCCGCAGCTCCGGATAGGTGTAGAAGTCCGCGTTGCTCAGCCAGCGGGTCGGGTGGAATGACGGCGAGTCGTGAACGACCCTGATGATCGTGTTGTCCGCTCCGTTGGCCGGGTCGCGGACGTATCCCACGACCAGCCCCGCTGCCTCGTCGTCGTCCGACCGAACCGACACGGTGTCGCCGATGGCCACGCCGAGCGCCTCGGCCACGGGCTCGGAGATCGACAGCTCGCCTGGCTCGTCCGGGTGTTCTCCGGCGCTCAGCACTCCGAGCTGAAGCTGGGGGTCCGTCGTCGTCCGAACCGCCACCGGTGCCGAGGCGTCCCCCGACGCGACCTCGCCCACACCGTCCTGGACCGGGCCGATCTCGGGCAGGCCGTCCAGGTGGTCGATTACTTCCGGATTGTTCGTCTGAAGGGCGAACGTACGCTGGCTGAGCTCCGCGCGGAGCGATTCGGCGGCGGCCGCCGCTGCGCTGGCGCGAACGGTGGCCGGGCCTACCGCCGCGGCTGCGAGCAGAAAGCCCAGCAGCGCGAAGACCAGAACCTGGACGCCACGATGCCGCACGTAGGCGACGACCAACCGAGCACCCGAGACCCGCCCGCTCATGCGGCTGCCACGTGGAGACCCGCGCCCAGGTTGATCCGCTGGTCCATCCGCTCGGCCACGCTCAGGTCGTGGGTGGCGACGATCACTGTCAGGTCGCCGCTCTGCCCGAGCTCCAGGAGTACATCGGTGATCCGCGCGGTGTTGTCGGCGTCCAGGGCGCCCGTCGGCTCGTCGGCCACGAGCACCGGGCTCTCGACCGCGAGCGCTCGGGCGATGGCCACTCGCTGTTGCTCGCCGCTCGACATCGAGCCCGGCAGCCGGTCGGCCATCGACGACGGCAGCCCGACGCGTACCAGCGCCACCTCGATCTGGTCCGCGGAGCTTGTCGCTCCGCGGGCCTCGACGGCCAGGCTCAGGTTCTGCGCGATCGTCAGGAACGGCACCAGCCGGTAGTCCTGGTAGATCACCGACACGCGTGGATCCCCCGCCGTGAACCACGACGTCCGGCCGACCGGCTCCCCGTCGATCTCCACGGACCCCGCCGTCGGATTCTGCAGGCCGGCGATCAGCCGGAGCAGGGTGCTCTTTCCGCTGCCGCTCGGGCCGGTGACCGCCGTCGTTCCGGCAACAAATGTATGCGACACGTCGTCGAAGGGCTTGATATCGCCGTAGTCGACGGATACGTGATTGAGCGAGATCATCGAACTCCCGTCCTTCGTCACCTTCAGGGTGTCCGAATTGGTTTCTGACCGGACCATCGCTGCATTTCCGGGGACAAGCCGTGCCCGTGGAGGGCCTACTGAAAGGGCCCTCCACGGGTATAGCCGACTCTCAGCGTCGACCGACCTCGTAGTCGGCGTCACAGCCCGCGAGGCAGGTGCGCCAGTCCGTGTAGCGGGTCGTGTCCTCAGTCGAGAACCACACGGAGTGGACGTCCGGATAATTGTTGCGGTCCAGCTTGGCTCGCACCTTGTCGTCGTAGTCGATGTCCGAGCAGGACGCGCTGGCCCTGAATGGGTCGGGGGCAAACGGTGCGTCCTCCCTGTGCAGGGTGGTGCTGCAGGTCGTGGCGGACGCCGGTGCGGCCGCCAGCGCGACGCCGGCGCTGAGCACCATGAGACCGGCGAACATCACCGATCCGACCTTCTGGGCGATTGGCCCCTCTTTCAGCATAGAAAGTTCCTTCTATCGTCTCCGGCCGGTTCCATCCAGTGTTCTTGCGGCAGCGGCGAGCCCGTGGAGGGCCTTAGCTGCAAAGCCCTCCACGAGTAGCACCCACTGTCAGCGTGGGCTGACGACGCGGGATGAGGAGCAGCCCGCCCAGCAGCTTTGCCAGGCCGTGTAGTACGACTTGTACTCGGTGGTGAACCAGGAGCTGTAGTCGTCCACCGCATCGACCTTGACCAGATGCGCCCGCACCTTCTCGTCACTGTCGATCTCCGCGCAGTTCGCTCCCGCACGGAAGTCGTTGAGCCCCACCCGTTCGTCCTCCTGCAGCCAGTCACCGCACCTCGTGTCAGCAGATGCCGGCGCAGCCGCCATCGCGACACCCGCCGTGAGCACCATGAGACCGGCGAACATCACCGATCCGAGCTTCTGCGCGATTGTCCTGTTCTTGAGCACTGAGGGTCCTTTCCATCGTTCCTGAGCAGACATTGGTGCGACGCCATCAGCGTCGATACACAACGTAGGCAGGCACGATTGCAGGAAACTTGTGCGCGGCTTGCAGCGACCTTGATTCCCTGGCCGGCCGGTCACGCGACCGGCACGTCCCCCATCAGCTCGAGCATCTCCACGGCGTCGGGCATACCGAGCTCGGTGTAGATGAGATAGGCCTGCTCGTAGTGGGCGCGGGCCCAGCCCGCGCCGCCCAGGGCGCGGTGCGCGTGTCCGATACCGGCGTGGGCACGAGCCTGCTGGTGCCGGAGCCCATCTTCGGTGGCGATCGTGAGCGCTTCAGTGTGCAGGTGCAAGGCAGCTACTGGGTCCTCGTCGAACTGGGCAACCTCGCCGAGGCCGTTGATCGACCAGGCTTGATCGTTTCGTCTGCCAATCTGACGAAAATGGGCGAGGGCCTGCTGGAAGCAGTCACCGGCTGACTCTGAATCCCCCAGGCGGAGGTAGAGAGTGCCGAGCGTGTCCAGGGCATGGGCCTTGCTGGTCGGGTTGCCCAGGTCCTCGAGGATGGTGATCGCCTCGCGCACGTACCCTGCCGCGGCAGAGTGCCTCCCCCGGCCCAGTTCAGCTGCGGCAAGGTTGTTCAACGTCGTTGGCTCGACAGACCGGGCACCAAGTTCCCGGACGATCATGAGGTCCTGTTGGTGGATCTCGACGGCTCGGGCGTAGTTGCCCAACCGTTCTTCGATAAGGCCGATGCCATTCAGCGCTTTCGACTCGCCGAGTCTGTCGCCGGCCTGGCGATACAGGGCGATCGCCTGCTGCAAGTCGTCACGTGCGCTCGCGTACCTGCCCCGCTGGTAGCTGACATGACTGCGGCTGGTCAGGGTGCGGGCTTCACCCACCGAATCACCGACTTGCCGGTACAAGGCCAGGGCTCGGTGAAGAAGCTGAGAGGCCGTCACGTCCTGGCCCATCCAGAAATGGCCGGCGCCGAGCTGGCACAGCGCATGGGCCTGACCGTTCAGATCGCCCGCGTCCTCGGCGGCCCGCAGCGCATGACTGTTGAGGGCGACGAGGCCCGTCAGATTGGTTTCCGCCAGGTGGCGGTACAAGATCCGGGCGAGCCCGACCACATAGCCAGACCTCTGGTGGTCGGCCGCATGCTCCACGATCGCGACCATGCACAGGCACTCGTTCCGCAGCCAGTCGTGCGCGGGACCCGGCTCGGTCAGGTCGGGAATCGGAACACACGGATCAGCGGCAGGAGGGCGGTACGAGGCCTCACCCGGGTACAGGGTGTCCATCGCGGCGACCACCGTGGCCTGGTAATAGGCGAGGAGCCGCTCCTCTGCCTCCTGCCGCTCACCGTCGGTGTCCTGGGTGCCGGTCAGGTGGGTGGCGTAGGCCCGCAGCAGGTCGTGCATGCCGTATCGACCCGGACCGGTCCGGTGCAGCAGGTGTGCGCTGACGAGCGACTCCAGGACCCGGCGGGCCGCGTTCGACGTCAGGCCGGTCAGGGCCGCGGCCACGTACTGGTCCAGGTCGGGTCCAGGGTGCAGGCCGAGCCGCCGGAACACGCGTGCGCCCTGCTCGGGCAGGTGCTGCACCGACCACGAGAGCACGGCGTGCACGGCGGCGTACGGGTCGCCACCGGCGTCGAGCAGCTCCAGCCGCTGCTGCCGGTCGGCCAGCTCGGCCACGACCTCGGCCAGGGACTGGTCCGGCTGCGACGACGCCCGCATGGCCGCGACCCGCAGCGCCAGCGGGAGCCGGGCGCACTGCTCGGCGAGCGTCGCGGCCGCCTCGGGCTCCGCCACGACGCGTGGCCCGATCAGCCGGTGCAGCAGGTCCACCGCGTCGGCCGCGGGGAGCAGGTCGAGATCGACCTGGTGGGCACCGTGTACCGCGACCAGGCCGGAGAGGCTGTCCCTGCTGGTCACCACGACGGTCGACGAACCGCTCCCAGGCAGCAAGGGGCGCACCTGGGCCACGCTGCCCGCGTTGTCCAGCACGATGAGCATCCGGCGTCCGGCCAGCTCGCTCCGGTACCGGGCGGCCCGCTCGTCGCCGTCCAGCGGGATGTCCCGCTCCCCGACGCCCAGTGCGACCAGGAACCGGGCGAGGGCGTCCGTCGGCCGCATCGGCTGCTCCGGGTCGTAGCCGCGGAGGTTGACGTAGAGCTGCCCGTCGGGGAACCGGTCGGCGACCTGGTGCGCCCAGCGCACCGCGAGCGCCGTCTTGCCGACCCCTGCCGTGCCGCGGATCGCGGTGATCACCACGGTTCGGGTCACCGGGTCGTCCGCGCCGTCGGACAGCAGCTCGTCGAGGCGCCGCAGGTCGCTGTCGCGCCCGGTGAACCCGGCGACGTCGAGGGGTAGCTGCGCCGGCCGGTGCGCCGGCCTGGCAGTGCTCGGAGCCGCGTCTGCCGAGGTACTGCCCGCCGCCTCGTCGGTGTGCGAGCCGACGGTGTTGCCCGGAGCGGCCACCGGGACGGCCGGCGGCGCGGCCAGCTCCGGATCGTGCCGCAGGATCCGCTGGTGCAGGTCGCGGAGTGCCGACCCGGGATCGCTGCCGAGCTCGTCGGCCAGCCGCTCCTGGACGAGCCGGAAGTGGGCAAGGGCGTCGGACTGCCGTCCGCACCGGTACAGGGCGACCATGAGCTGCCCGGCCAGCCGTTCGTCGAGCGGGTGCGCCTCCGCGTCGGCGGCCACCTCGGGCAGGAGCCGCGTGTGTTCCCCGCGGCGCAGCAGCAGGTCGTAGTGGTCGAGGCGGGCCGCCTGTCGTTCGGCCGCCAGCGTCACGGCGAGGGAGTGCAGCCAGTCGCTGTCCAGGTCGGCGAACGGCACGCCCTGCCAGAGGGCCATGGCGTCCTGCCACAGTGAGTCGGCGGTGTCGTCGTCGGCGCACCGGGCCTGCGCGACCAGGGTGCGGAAGCGGTGGAGGTCCACCGCGGCGGCGTCGACCTCGAGCACGTAGCCGCCGCCCCTGCGGGTCGGCGCCGGGCCGCCCGCGTCGTCGAGCACGGACCGCAGCCGGGAGATGTAGCTGTGCAGGGTCTGCCGCGCGCTGCGCGGCGCCGCCCGGCCCCACACCCGCTCGACGAGCTGGTCGGACGAGAGGGGTACGCCGGGCTCGATCAGCAGCGCTGCGAGAACGGCCCGTTGACGCGCCGTGCCGAGCGGGACCGGCCCGTGCTCGCTCCGGGCGGACACGTGACCTAGAAGCTGGAATCGCACCGTCGTCTCCCTGCCTCGGCGTAGGGCATCCGAAGGCAGAGAGTAGTCGGCGGTGAATGGGTCGTAACGGCATTTGCGGCGTCGTGCACAGGCTTGTGGATGGGGTAGTTCAGGTGGTAGGCCCGCCAGATGCCGTGTCAGACGTACAGGTCAACCGAGTGACCTGTACGTCTGATACGAGATCGGGGTCCGTCAGCCCAGAAAGGGCGCCTTGCAGAAAACATGTGGGCGCCTTGCAGCGGCAGAGGTCAGCGCGCGGCGGCCGCGGCGTCGGAGCCCCCGGCCTGCCAAAGGCGCGCGGCCGCCACAGGATGACCGCCAGCATCAGCGGCAGCATCGGCGTCAGGTGCCGCACGTACGACCCGTAGTCGGGCTCGAACACGCTCTGCACGACCGTCAGGCTCAGGACCAGCGCCACCAGCCGCGCCCAGCGCGGGTCGGTCCGCGACTCGGCCGACGACAGGTGCACCGCCCGGGCGAACATGAACCACAGCACCAGCAGGAACACGGCGACCACGAGGTAGTACGGCGAGAACCGCAGGAACAGCGGCAGCGGCACCGCGAACGTGACGAGCACGATCGCCGAGTTGAGGAGGCTCCCGACCGGGCCCTCCAGGTCGAAGAACGGCTCGATGAGGGTGCGCGTGTCCACGTCGCCGATCCGGACCTCGTTGACCTTCGTCCGGTAGAAGTCGAGCTCGACCCCCAGATAGTTCTGGAACACGACGGAGAGGACGACGAGCGCGGCCAGCGCGGCGCCGATCATCCTGCGCACCGAGAACCCCCGCCACATGACCAGCCGGAACCCGATGTAGCCGCCGATGACGAGGTACCAGTAGTCGCGGAACTCGTGCGCGTAGTACGCCATGGCGCCGACGAGCACGAGCTCCGGCCAGAACCCGCGGCGTCGCCACAGCGCGATGAGCGCGATCGGGAGCACGAACACGTCCTTGGAGTACGTGCCGACGTAGACGACGGCGAGAACCGTCGCGCCCGCGATCAGCGCGAGGGACATGAGGCCGGCGTTGCCGATCCGCCCGCGCAGGGAGAGGAGCAGCACGGCCACGAAGAGCACGTAGCCCAGCAGCGCCGCCCACATCGGCTGGTCGGCGAGGCCCAGCGCACGGTAGATCGCGCCGACCGCGCTGAAGGACTTGTCGGAGTCGTAGCCCTGGTAGCCGCCCGCGATCGTCGCGATCTTCTTGCTGTCGTACAGGAACCGGGCCGGGATGAACGGGCTGCCCAGCAACACGTAGCAGGCGCTGCCGACCAGGAGCAGCGCCACGAGCACCTGCTTGACGGTGCGGTCGGGGTCGACCGCGCGCACGTCGACGGCCCGACCGGCCGTCACGGCACCAGCGCCCCGCCGGTGGCCTTCGCGTACGCCTCGACCACGCCGTCGTGCAGAGCCGACTCGTCCATCTCACCCACGAGCCGGTCGCCGGCCGCGATCATCCGGAGGCGCTGTTCCGGGTCCGCGACGGCGGCATGGGCGGCAAAGGCGGCCTCGGCCGGGGTCCGGGCAGTGGTGAGGCGGGTCCCCTCGAACGCCGGGATCCGGCGGACGACGGTCGGCAGGCCCACCCGGGCGGCGTCGAGCACGCTGATCGGGAACCCCTCGTACGCGGCGCAGTGCAGATAGACGTCGGACGCCACCAGCTCGCGCATGACGGCGTCGGCGGTGAGCCAGCCGGTGACCTCGACACCCGCGCCCCGCAGCTCGCGAACGAGCGCCTTGTCGCCGTCGCCCAGCCAGCGGAAGGACAGCCCGAGGCCGAACCGGTCGGCGAACCGCGCGGTCTCCGCGAAGAAGCGCGGATCCTTCTGGGCGACCACGCGGCCGACCATCGCCACCGCCCTGCGGTCCCCGGCCGGCGCGCCGGAGCGGGCCCCGGCCTCCCGGACCGCGGCCGACGACGGCGCGTTGGGGATGCGTACGACGTCTCGCACGCCCATCGACAGGGCGAGGCTCTCCTCGCGGCGGCTCACCGCGGCGACCACCGAACCGTTCGCCGCCAGCGCCCGCTCCATGACCCGGACGGCGCCGCGCACCGGCGCGGGGAGGTCCGCCCGCTCGAAGTAGTAGCAGTGCGGCTGGTAGACGACGGGCACCGGAAGCCTCCGCAGCCGCGTGTACAGCCCGGCCCAGCTCGAGTGCGCGTGCACGACGTCGGGCGCCACCTCGTCGATGACCTGGCGGACCGCCCGCACCCGGGCCGACATCCCGTCCGGAAGCCGGGCGGTGGTGCGGTAGACACCACGGCCGTCAATGCTCTCGATACCGGTGGACAGCAGATGATGTTCGGCCTCGGGAACCAGTTCCGTAATGCGGTCGATCGCCCGGCCGACGCCACCGGAATACCGGTCCGTGACATGCAGAATTCGCAACTGCGCCCCTCCGCTGCGTGCCATGATCACCCCGAAAAGGACATATATCCCTGCGGGTGTGGTTCATCCGAACGTCAGTTAGATTACCAACGGAAGCGCAGGTGGGCGCGGGAACGAAACCCGATATGCAACTCTGCCTGGCTCTTTGGGATGCCAATCGGTAGGACGCAAATCGGCAGGACGCAGATCGGCACGCTTCTCGGCCGACAGAAACCGAACGATCGTGCATCATCAGGGGACGCGTTGAACGTTACCGAATACCTCCGGATAATCCGTGAGCACTGGGCTCCTGTGGCCGCTGTCGCGCTCGCCGGAATCATGCTCGCCAGCCTGTTCGCGTTGACCAGGACTCCGGCGTACACGACTTCCGCGCAGGTATTCGTGTCGTTCCACGGGGCGGAGTCGACGTCCGAGCTGGCCACAGGCACCAGCTATGTCCAGCGCCGCGTGGTGTCGTACTCCAACCTGGTGCGGAGCCCCCAGGTGCTCGACCCGGTGATCGTGGAGCTGGGCCTCGACACGACGGCCGGCGAGCTCGGCACGCGGGTCCAGGCGGCGCCGGTGACCGACACGGTGCTGATCGACATCACCGCCACCGACGCCGACCCGACGGTCGCCGCACGGATCGCGAACACCGTCGCCGAGAGCCTCGCGGAGCGTGTCGACGAGCTGGAGACGCCGCAGCAGGCGGTCGACTCCCCGGTCCAGCTCCAGATGGTCCGTGAGGCCGCCCCGCCGGGCTCCGCGAGCTACCCGAACATCCCCGTGATGATCTTCGTGGGCTTCCTCCTCGGCGCGGCCCTCGGGATCGCCCTCGCCGTCCTGCGGGAGATCGCCGACACCCGGGTGCGGTCGGAGCAGGACGTGCGCGCCGTCACCGACTCGGCGGTCATCGGTGCCATCACCATGGACGACGAGGCGGAGAAGAACCCGCTGGTCGTCCAGACGAGCCCGTACCACGCGCGGTCCGAGGCGTTCCGGCGGCTGCGGACAAACCTGCAGTTCCTCGACCTGGACGGCGGCCCGCAGGCCTTCGTCGTCACGTCGTCGCTCCCGGACGAGGGCAAGACGACGTCCGCGATCAACCTCGCCATCACGCTCGCGGACGCGGACTCGCGGGTCCTCCTGATCGACGCCGACCTCCGTCGCCCCTCGGTCGCCGGGTACCTCGGCATCGAGGGGTCGGTGGGGCTCACGACCCTGCTCATCCAGCGGGCCACGATCGACGACGCCATCCAGCCCTGGGGCTCGGCGGGCCTGTTCGTCATGCCGTCGGGCGTCGTGCCGCCGAACCCCGCCGAGCTCGTGGGCTCGAAGGCCATGGCCCGGCTGGTCCACGAGATGAGCGAACAGTTCGACTACGTCGTCATCGACACCCCGCCGCTGCTGCCCGTCACCGACGCGGCGCTGATCGCCCGGATGACGAGCGGCGTGCTCATGGTGGCCGGCGCCGGCCAGATCCGCCGCGAACAGCTCCGGCAGTCGCTGGCGAACCTGTCCACGGTCAGCGCCCGGGTGCTCGGGATAGTCCTGAACAAGGTGGGCCGCGGCGCGGACCCCTACGGAGCGGGCTACGGCTACGAGTACCAGCCGCGCAGCGAGGACACCGGCGCGAAGTCCGGCAAGAAGGGTCGCGGCGCAGGAAGGAAGAAGTCCGCACGGGTGGCCCACGTGGCACAGCCCGCGCAGGTGATGCGGCCCGCGCGGCCGGTACCGGCCCAGGAGCCGGCGGCGGGCGCACGGGCGGCGGACCCCGCACCTGCCGAGCGCACGGCGGAGCCGCTCCCGGCCGCCCAGCCGGCACAGCCCGTTAGGCCAGGCCCGGCGGGTCAGGCCGGCGGTTCGGCGGGTCAGGCCGGCGGTTCGGCGGGTCAGCCCGTCGGGCCCGGCCCAGTGGGTCAGCCCGGGGATCGCTCCTCGGTCACCGCCGACGGCGGACCGACGAACGGCATCCCGCGCCGGTCCACGGTGCCGCGGATCCCGCGGATCGCCCCCGTCTGGGCGCCGGTCCGGAGCGACGACGCGGGCCCCGGCCTCGCCCCGACGAGCAGGCTGCAGACGGTCCAGGTCTCGGACGGCTCCCTGAGCACCCAGAACGGTCCGGGCAACCGCTAGCTCCAGGCTGCGGGGCCTAGCTCCAGCCTCCGGGCCCAAGGGCCGTCCAGATCGGTCAGTTGCACTCGTTGACGTTCGAGATCGGTCACTTGCTCTGAGATCGGTCGTTTGATTGACCGATCTCAGAG
>NZ_JBHXBG010000037.1:0-34708 GCF_042726755.1 Promicromonospora sp. NPDC060271
CCGTGTCGCCAGGGAGACCCGGACAGGCGCTCTACCTCGCCAGACCCCAAAGGGCTCTCGGTGCGAGGATGACCAGCGTGCGCATCACTCACGTGTCGGACACCTATCTACCGTTGCTCGGCGGGATCGAGGCCCAGGTGAGCCGCCTCGCCGGCCAGCAGGCGGCGGCCGGCCACCAGGTGGAGGTCATCACCACGACTCCCGCCACCCCCGGTGCGCACGGGGTGCGCACCACCGTCCAGGACGGTGTCACCGTGCACCGGATCGCCGCCCGCGTCCCGGGCGGCTGGCCCGTCCACCCTCGCTCCACGGCCCACGTGACCGCCCGCCTCCGGGCGGCGGTCGCGCGGGGCGAGCGGCCCGACGTCGTGCACCTGCACATGGGTGTGCTCGCCCCGACCGCACAGGCCGCGCTGCGGCCCGTCACCCGTCTGGGGCTGCCCGCCGTGCTGACGGTGCACAGCGTGTGGGGCGCGTCGTGGCGCCTGTTCGCCGCGGCCGACGCCGTGATCGGGTGGTCGCGCTGGCCCGTGCGCTGGTCGGCGGTGAGCGAGCTGACGGCGGAGCCGCTGCGACGGCTCGTGGGCCCGGCGGCCGCCGGGGCCGGCGGAGCCGATGTCGCGATCCTGCCCAACGGCCTCGACCTGGACGCCTGGCGGGTACCGCGCACCGAACGCGCTGCCCGGCCCGAAGGCCCGGCGGTGCACGTGGTGTCCGCTGCCCGGTTCGCGCCGCGCAAGCGGATGCTGCCGCTGCTCACCGCGACCGCGGACGCCGCCTCCCGGCTCCCCGCGGGCGCGCTGTTCGTGACCCTCGCCGGTGACGGCCCGGAACGCGCGGCGGCGCGACGGTTCGTCGCGGAGCACGGGCTGCGCGACGTCGTCTCCCTGCCCGGACGGCTCAGCGGCACCGAGCTCAAGCGGCTCTACGCGCGCGCCGACGTCTTCGCCGCGCCCGCCGTCGCCGAGGCGTTCGGGCTCGCCGCGCTCGAGGCGCAGGCCGCGGGGCTGACGGTGGTCACGCGCGCGGGTTCCGGCGTGGCCGAGCGTGTCGTCGACGGCGTCACGGGCCTCGTCGTGCCCGACGACGACTCGATGGCCTCCGCGCTCGTCCGACTCGTGACCGAACCGGACCTGCTCGACGGGCTGCTGGTGCGGGCGGCGACCCCGCCGTCAGGCGTGGCCTGGCCGGAGGTGCTGGCCGCGACGGAGCAGGCGTACAAGGAGGCGGCGGCAGTGGCGGGCGCGTGATCGAGACCTGTCACCGGACGACAACTTGGCCGTCAAGAAGGCGTCGAGCCGAAAGCTACGCGTCGATACGGGCAGCCGAGGACGTGTTTCTTGCGGCTCGACACCTGGAACCACCATGATCTTGCGGCTCGAGGCGGTCGCCCACAACCCGTGCGTCGCCGCCCTCCCGCCGATAGCCTCCCCGGGTGAGCCCCACCGAACCTGCCGCGACGAGCCCGGCCGCGCCCTTCGCCGTCCGGCTGTACCGGCGGGCCCGGGCCGAGGTGGCGCCGTACGCGCGGGCGATCGGCGTCGTCGGTGTGCTGGCCGCGGCGTGGGCCGTCTGGGCGAGCGGGCCCGGGTGGCTGACGCCGGCGTACCTCGTGCTGGCCGTCACGGGCGCGGCGCTCGGCGTCATCGACGCGCACACCCACCGGCTGCCGAACGCGCTGGTGTTCCCCCTGACCTGGGCGACGGCGGCGCTGCTCGCCCTCGCCGCGCTCGGCACCGGCGACTGGGGCCCGCTCGGGCGGGCTCTGCTGGGCGGCCTGGCGTTCTTCGCCGTCTACCAGGTGCTCTACCTCGTCGCGCCGCGCGGGGGCATCGGGTACGGCGACGTCAAGCTCGCCCTGAGCCTCGGTGCGGTCCTCACGTGGCACTCGTGGACCACGCTCCTGGTCGGCGTCTTCGCCGCGCACCTCCTGGCCGGTGTGGTCGCGATCGTCCTGCTCCTCGGGCGGCGCGCCGGCTGGAAGACCGGTATCGCGTTCGGGCCGTACATGCTGCTCGGCGCCATGATCGGGCTCACGTGGGCGCGGCTCGGCGGCTGACCCGGTTGCCCGTTCCACTCGGGCCGCCCGCCGGGCGAAAACTGTCTCCATGTATCAGCGGAGGTGAAAAATCCTCGTCATTGGGGACCGGCAACAACAACGTCGCCAGCAGACATGAGGAGTACTCATGACGAAGGACGCACGCGTTACCCCCGCGCTCCGGACCCGGCTGACCGCCGCGGCTTCCGGGGCGTTGCTGTTGCTGGCGCTCGGCGCCGCGGTCCCTGCGACGGCACGGACGGCGGTCGATCACAGCCTCGCGGGCCTGCAGGTCGAAGAGGTCATCTCGAGCGAGCCCGTGATGGTCAGCGACCTGGAGGCAGCACCCGCTGGCGTGACCGCGACGCGGTTCTGCGCAGTGCTTGACGGGACCTACGGGTGCCAGCCGGGCTACGACAACGAGGACGGACTCGTGGTCGCCGAGCTGTACCAGCACGCAGACCAAAACGCAGACCAAGCGGGGTGGCGCTTCGTCGTCTTCAACCCGAGATACCGCTTTGGCTGCACCAGCAGCAACGGGGGTGACCACGAGGGCGGCGCAAACCTCGACGCTTACCAGAACGCCGCCAGCTCCGTGCAGGCATTCAACAGGTGCGCCATCAAGCTGTACGACCGTGAGGGCTGGAACGGCGACAGCACCGGCTGGATTTTCCGGGACGACAACCTCGGCACCGGCATCTTCAACGACCGGGCCGACTCGTTCGCCATCTCCTGATCCCTCAACTGCTCGCTCAGCCAGGAAAACGACTGCGGCCCCGCCCCGGAACCGGGACGGGGCCGCAGGAGGTCACTCCCACTCGATGGTGCCCGGCGGCTTGCTCGTCACGTCGAGCACCACACGGTTGACCTCACGCACCTCGTTGGTGATGCGCGTCGAGATGGTCGACAGCACGTCGTACGGCAGGCGGGTCCAGTCCGCCGTCATCGCGTCCTCGGACGAGACCGGGCGCAGCACGATCGGGTGGCCGTAGGTGCGGCCGTCGCCCTGGACGCCCACCGAGCGGACGTCGGCGAGCAGCACGACCGGGCACTGCCAGATCTCGTTGTCCAGGCCGGCCTTGGTCAGCTCCTCGCGGGCGATGGCGTCGGCGCGGCGCAGGACCTCCAGGCGCTCGGCAGTGATCTCGCCGACGATCCGGATGCCCAGCCCAGGCCCCGGGAACGGCTGGCGCGAGACGATCTCCTCGGGGACCCCGAGCTCGCGGCCCACCGCTCGCACCTCGTCCTTGAACAGGGTGCGCAGGGGCTCCACCAGCTCGAAGTTCAGGTCGTCGGGCAGGCCGCCCACGTTGTGGTGGCTCTTGATGTTGGCCGCGCCCTCGCCGCCGCCGGACTCGACGACGTCCGGGTACAGCGTGCCCTGCACGAGGAACCTGACCTCCTCGCCGTGCGCACCCGCCTCGGCGACGATGTCCCGCTGCGCGTCCTCGAAGACGCGGATGAACTCCCGGCCGATGATCTTGCGCTTCGTCTCCGGGTCGCTGACCCCCGCGAGCGCCGTCAGGAAGCGCTCCTTCTCGTCGCGGACGATGAGGCGGACGCCGGTCGAGGCGACGAAGTCGTTCTCGATCTGCTCGACCTCGCCGGCCCGCATGAGGCCGTGGTCCACGTGCACGCAGGTGAGCTGGTCTCCTACGGCCCGCTGCACGAGCGCGGCGGCGACGGCGGAGTCGACGCCGCCGGACAGCGCGCAGATGACTCGGGCGTCGCCGATCTGCGCCTTGATGGCGGCGACCTGGTCGGCGATGACGTTGCCGGGGGTCCAGTCGGGCTTGAGCCCTGCGCCCTCGTAGAGGAAGTGCTCGAGCACCGTCTGGCCGTGCGCGGAGTGCTTCACCTCGGGGTGCCACTGCACGCCGTAGAGACGGCGGCGGGTGTCCTCGAACGCGGCGACGGGAGCGCCGACCGACGTCGCGAGCACCTCGAAACCGACGGGGGCCTTGTGCACGGCGTCGCCGTGGCTCATCCACGCGGTCTGGTGCTCGGGAGTGCCGGCGAGCAGCACGCCGGAGGAGCACACCTCGACCTCGGTGCCGCCGAACTCGCTCAAGCCGGTCTGGGCGACCTCGCCGCCGAGTGCCTGCGCCATGGCCTGGAACCCGTAGCAGATGCCCATGACCGGCACGCCGGCCTCGAACAGCTTGGGGTCGACGAAGGGGGCGCCCGCCGCGTACACGGACGAGGGGCCACCGGACAGGATGATGGCCGCCGGGTCCTTGGCGAGCATCTGCTCCACCGTGAACGTGTGGGGCACGATCTCCGAGTACACCTTCGCCTCGCGCACCCGGCGCGCGATCAGCTGGGCGTACTGCGCGCCGAAGTCGACGACGATGACCGGGCGGGGGGTCTGGGGCTGGCTCTCTGGCTGACCGGAGGTAGCGGTGGCGGGTGACGTCACGAGCACAAGTCTATGTGCCGGGCGGCGGCCCGGCGTCTCGCACCCGTGTTACGTCCCGCACCTCGCCGTCGGCCCCGATGACGGCGTCGGACCGGTCACGCGTCACCACTCCGCGAACGAGCCGTCGGCGTGCCGCCAGACGGGGTTGCGCCAGCGGTGACCCTCCACCGCGCGCTCGCGCACGTAGTCCTCGTCCACCTCGATACCGAGGCCCGGGCCCTGCGGGATCGCCACGGAGCCGGCCTCGTACGCGAAGACCGTCGGGTCGACCACGTAGTCGAGCAGGTCGTTCGAGGTGTTGTAGTGGATGCCGAGGCTCTGCTCCTGGATCACCGCGTTGTAGGCGACGGCGTCGAGCTGCAGGCAGGCCGCGAGCGCGATCGGGCCGAGCGGGCAGTGCGGGGCGACGGCGATGTCGTAGGCCTCTGCCATGGCCGCGATCTTGCGGACCTCGGTGATGCCGCCGGCGTGCGAGAGGTCCGGCTGGATGACGTCGACCACCCCCGAGGTGATGACGTCCTTGAAGTCCCACCGGGAGTACAGCCGCTCGCCGAGCGCGATCGGCGTGGCCGAGCCGCGCAGCACGTCGGCGATCCCGTCCACGTGCTCCGTGAGCACCGGCTCCTCGACGAACATCAGGTGGTAGGGCGCCAGCGCGTCGAGCAGCACGCGGGCCATGGGACGGTGCACCCGGCCGTGGAAGTCGACGCCGATGCCGATGTCCGGGCCGACCGCCTCCCGCACCGCCACGACGTTGGCGACGACCTTCTCCACCTTGTCGCGCGAGTCGAGGTACTGCAGCTCTTCGGGGCCGTTCATCTTGATCGCCGAGAAGCCGCGCTCGACGGCGGCCCTGGCCTGGGCCGCCGTCTCGGCGGGCCGGTCTCCGCCGATCCAGGAGTAGACCTTGATGCGGTCGCGGACCCGGCCGCCGAGCAGGTCGTGCACCGGGACGCCGAGCGCCTTGCCCTTGATGTCCCAGAGCGCCTGGTCGATACCGGCCAGCGCACTCATGTGGATACCGCCGCCCCGATAGAACCCGGAGCGGTACAGGACCGTCCAGTGCTCCTCGATCCGGCGGGGGTCCTGGCCGATCAGGTAGTCGGACAGCTCCTCGACGGCGGCCGCGACGCTCGCGGCGCGCCCCTCGAGCACCGGTTCGCCCCAGCCCACCACGCCTTCGTCGGTCTCGATCTTGAGGAAGAGCCAGCGGGGCGGGACGGCGTAGGTCGTCATCGACGTGATCTTCACGGCAGGCCTCTCAGGTTCTTTGCTTGTGTCGTCGGTCGTGCTGCGGGTTCGGGCCGCGCGGCCGTGCCGGGGGCTGGGCCGCGGGTCCGTGCCGCGGCTAGGCGGTGGCGGCGGACCAGATCCGGACGAGCTCGGCGGCCCGCGTGCCGACCACGTCCGGCGGATCGCCCGGGCGGTAGAGGGACGTGCCGATGCCCGCACCCGCCGCGCCCGCGTGCGCCCAGTCGCCCAGGTTCCCCGCGTCGACGCCGCCGACGGGTACGAGGGCGGTACCCGCGGGCAGGACGCTCGCCCACGCGCGCATGCCGTCGATGCCTACCGCCGAGCTGGGGAAGAGCTTGACGGCACGCGCCCCCGCATCGAGTGCGACGAACGCCTCGGTAGGCGTCGCCGCCCCGGGGTAGCTCTCGAGGCCGAGCCGGACGGTCTCCGCGACGACGTCGGGCCGGGTGTTCGGCGAGACGATGAGGGAGGCACCGGCGTCGGCGGCCCTGCGGACGTCGTCCGGGGTGAGCACGGTGCCTGCCCCGACCCGGCGCTCTGCCGGGCCCGCCGCACGGATCCGGCGGATCGACTCGAGCGGGTCCGGTGAGTTGTACGGCACCTCGACGGCGTCGAACCCAGCGGCGAAGATCGCCTCCGCCACGGCGACGGCCTCGCCGGGCGTCACCCCGCGCAGGATGGCCACGAGGCCTGTGGGGCGGGACGTCATGCGGGCTGGTCCTTTCCTGGCGGGGTGCCTGGCGGGGTGCTCGCCGAGACGACCGCCGACGCCGGAGGCCGTACCGCGAGGCCGGCGGCAACGGCGATGTCCCACAGCCCGCGGGCCGCGGCGTCCTCCCCGACGGTGCGGACGAAGGCCCCGCCCCGCTCCAGCGCGAAGCGGTACCGGTGCTCCGTCGCCGGCGGCCCGCAGAGTGCGACGACGCCGGCCGGGGTGCCGCGCAGCATGTGCCGCACCTCGGAGCCGACCAGCAGGCCGGAGACGTAGTCGGCGATCTCGGCGGGGTCGAGCCGGCCGGCGAGGGCGAGCGGCCGCGCCGTGAAGAGCAGGGCGGCCAGACCGCGCTCCTCGCCGCGGGCCTCGGCGTCGAGCCCGCGGGTGAACGCCTCGGTGACCTCGGTGCCCGGGTCTCCCGTCGCGAGCCGCGCCAGGATGCTGTCCCGCATCAGCAGGCCGTAGAGCTCGCCGGTCATGGCGGTGGTAAAGCTCGTGACACGGGTGCCGTCGAGGCGCACCCACTTGGAGTGCGTGCCGGGGAGGACGACCGTCGCCGGGCCCTCCGCGACCTCGGCCAGCGCGCCGACGAGCTGGACCTCCTCGCCGCGCAGCACGTCCGGGTCGGGGCGGTCGACCCGCAGGCCGGGGACCAGGTGGACCACGGACTCCCCGGCGGGCACCACCGTCAGATGCTCCGCCAGGTCGCCGAGATCCGCCGGGACGTCGACGTAGCCGGCCTCGGCCCAGCCATGGTTGGACCCCGCCATCCCCGCGCACAGCACGGGCACCCCGGGGTGCTCGTAGAGCCAGGACCGGCACAGCCGCCGGAACGTGTCCTCGAACGCGAGCGCCCGCACCCGGGCCGAGGCGGATCGCTCGGCGATCGTGAGGGCGCCGTCCGCCGTCCGGACGCTGTCCAGCACCGAACCCGTGCCGTCCAGGAGCCAGGCGCGGAAGGTGGTGGTCCCCCAGTCGAGGGCGACGAGCGCGGCGTCGCGCCCCGATGCGTCGTCTGCCATGTCTCGGACGGTAGGAGCATGGTCCCGACTATGCGAACCACGTCCCTATTATCGGGATACCGTGTGCCGATGGATGCTCCGTCCGACGCACCGGGTCCGCCCGCCCGGGACGGGATCGTCGCCGCTCCCCCGGGCACGCAGACGCTCGCGCGGGGCATCGCCGTCGTCAACGCCGTGGCCGGCGGCCGCACGCGCCTGCGGGACATCGCCGAAGGGGCCGGGGTCGGGCGCAGCACGACGCACCGCCTGCTCCAGCTCCTCCTGGCCACCGGCTACCTCCGCCAGCTCGACGACGGCGCGTACGCGCTCGGCCCCGCCCTGATCGAGCTCGGCTACCAGGCGCTGCAGGAGAACCCGGTGACCTCCATCGCGGCACCCGTGCTGCGTACGCTGGCCGAGCGGGTCCGCGACACCGTCCACCTCGCCATCGAGGACCGCGGCCAGGTGCTCTACCTCGACAAGATCCCCGGCACCCGTGGGGCGGTCATGCGCTCGCAGATCGGGCACCGCATGCCGCTGACCAGGACGGGGATCGGCAAGGCCCTGCTCCTGGACAGCCCGGACCGCTGGAGCGAACGCTTCCTCGCGGAGCGGCCGGTCGCCGCCGGGCAGGGCCTCGTGCAGGACGTCCTGACGGTCGACGCGTTCGTGCAGGTCATGCGGGTATCGGCCGCCCGGGGGGTGGCCTTCGACCTGGAGGAGAACGAGCCAGGCATCCTCTGCGTCGCGGCGCCGGTCCGGGACACGTCAGGCCGGATCGTCGCGGCCGTCAGCGTCACGGCGACCCGGCCCTACATGCCGCCGGAACGCCTGGAGACGCTGGCGCCGATCGTGCACGACGCCGCCGCCCGGATCTCGGCGGGCCTGGGCTGGCGTGCGGCGCAGGAGTAGGGCCGCGCCGAGCGATTGTGCCCAAGCCCCGGGGCGATCTCGGCCACAATCACGCACTCCGACCCCGCGCGCTCCGCGCTGAGCGATTGTGCCCAGAAGTCGGGTGAGTTCTGGGCACAATCACGCAGTACGACCCCGTGCGCAGCCAGTCAGCCACGCCCGCACTACTCGTGCTGCCAGCTCTGCCAGAGCTTCGCGTACTCGCCGCCCGCGGCGACGAGCTCGTCGTGCGGGCCGATCTCGGTGATGCGGCCGCCGTCGAGCACCGCCACGCGGTCCGCGTCGTGCGCGGTGTGCAGGCGGTGCGCGATGGCCACCACCGTGCGCCCGTCGAGCACCGCGTTGAGCGAGCGTTCGAGGTGCCTGGCCGCACGGGGGTCCAGCAGCGAGGTCGCCTCGTCGAGCACGAGCGTGTGCGGGTCGAGCAGCACCAGCCGGGCGAGCGCGATCTGCTGCGCCTGGGCCGGGGTGAGCTTGTACCCGCCCGAGCCGACCTCCGTCGCGAGGCCGTCGTCGAGCGACTCGACCCAGCCGTGCGCGTCGACCGCACGCAGCGCGTCCATCAGCTCGTCGTCGCCTGCGTCGATCTTCGCGAGCCGCAGGTTCTCCGCCAGCGACCCCACGAACACGTGGTGCTCCTGGGTCACGAGCGCCACGTGCTTGCGGAGGTCTTCCAGCGGCAGGTCAACGAGCGGGACGCCGCCGACCTTCACCGTGCCGCCCGTCGGCGGATGGATGCCGGCCAGCATGCGGCCGAGGGTCGACTTGCCCGAGCCCGAGGGCCCGACGATCGCCAGCCGCTCCCCCACCCGCAGGTCGAGGTCGATGCCGTGCAGCACGTCGGTGCCCGCCCGGTAGGCATAGCGGACGTCGGCAGCACGCACCTCCTCGTCGGCCGGTACCGCGTCGCCCGCCGTGCGGTCGGCCGGCACCAGGCGGACGCCGATGATCCGCGACAGGGACGTCGCGGCCACCTGGATCTCGTCGAGCCAGAAGATGAGCTCCCAGATCGGCCCCTGAAGCTGGTAGGCGTACATGACGATCGTGGCGACCATGCCGATGGTCACCGTGCCCTCGGACGCGAGGAACCCGCCCCAGACGAGCACCGTGATGGGCGCGAGCATGAACGCGAAGTCCACCCCGGGGAACAGCACGGTCCGGAGGTTCAGGGTGCCGAGCTCCGCCTCGAACGCCTCGTGCAGGTCCTCGTCGCCACGCGTGGTCCGTCGGCGGCCGATCCTGAGCGCGTCGATCGTGCGTGCGCCCTCCACCGATTCGGTGACCGTTCCGTCGAGCCGCGCGTACGCGGCGGACTCGCGCTGGTAGGCGGGCGTCGCCCGCTTGAGGTACCAGCGCGCGACCGCGACGAGCACCGGGACGCCCACGAACATGCCCAGTGCCACCAGCGGCGACACGACCATGCTCATCACCACCGTCAGCACGAGCGTGACGACGGCGATCACCAGGCGCGGCACGCCGAACCGCACGGCGTTCTGGATGCGGCCGACGTCGCGCGTGGTGCGGGCGATGAGGTCGCCGGTACCCGCGGTCTCGACGGTGGACAGCGGCAGCGCCGTGACGGTCTCGACGAACTCCTCGCGCATGTCGGCGAACACCGTCTCGCCGAACACCATGGCGCGCCGCTGCGCGAACCGGGTGATCAGCGCCTGCAGCACCACTGCGGCGACCGCGACGAGCACCAGGTTGCGCGCCACCTCGACGGTGGTCCCGCCGATGACCGCGTCGACGAGCTTGCCCAGCACCAGCGGGCCGACGAGCCCGGCCACCGCGGCCACCGTGTTCGCCACGGTGATGACGACCAGCGGCGTCCGGTGCCGCAGGAGCAGCCCGCGGGTGTAGCGCCAGGTCTCCGCGGCGTCCGCGATCGGCAGGATCTTTCCGGTGCTCATGCCGTGCCTCCTTCCTGTGCGTTGGCGGTGTCCAGCAGCTCGTCGAGCTCCAGGTCGAGGTCGTCGTCCAGCGACCGGCCCACGACCCGGCGGTAGCGGGCCGCCTCGGGCCCGCCCTCCGCACCGATCGGCAGGTCCAGCAGCTCGCGGTGCGTCCCCTGCGTGACGACGCTCCCTTCCTCGAGGAAGATCACGTCGTCCACGTGGTCGAGCACCAGGGGGCTCGCCGTGACGATCAGGGTGGTCCTGCCACGACGCCAGTCGGTGAGCCGCTGCGCGATGCGCGCCTCGGTGTGGGCGTCGACCGCCGACGTGGGCTCGATGAGCACCAGGATCTCCGGGTCGGTGAGCAGCGCCCGGGCCAGCGCGACCCGCTGCCGCTGGCCGCCGGACAGCGAGCGCCCCTTCTCCGGGATCTCGCCCTCGATACCGTCGGGCAGCGAGTCCAGGACGTCGTGCGCGTCGGCGATGTACATGGCACGCAACAGGGCCTCGGCGGTCGCCGAGTCCCGCACGTCGAGCTCGCCCGCGAGCCTGCCCGAGAACAGCGACGGCGTCGCGTCCGCGACGACTATGCGTTCCCGCAGCTCCTCCTTGTCGAGCTCGGCCAGCCGGACACCACCGAGCGTGACCGGGGTGCCGGCCTCGCCCTCGTCGTCGAACCGGCCCATCCGGACCGCCACGTCCGCCGACTCGTCGGGGTCGGCGCTCACCAGGGCGACCACCCGGCCGGGCCGGAGCGTCACGCCGGACGTCTCGTCGACCAGCGGGACGCCGGCCGGCGGCATCTGGGCGGTCGGGACGTCCGCGCCGGTGGCCGGGACGACCCGCAGCACCTTGATCACCTTGCCCGCCGCGACGTGCGCCTTGGTCACCACGTTCACCGACTGCACGAGCAGGTGGACGGGCCACGACAGGAAGGACGCGTACCCGTAGAACGCGACGAGCTGGCCTGTGGTGATCCGCCCAGCGACGGCCTCGACCGCGCCGAGGTACACGACGAGCGCGATGAAGAGTCCGGGCAGCAGGATCTGCAGGGCGTCGAGCACCGACTGCGTGCCCGCGACGTCGACACCGGCCTCGCGGACCTTCTGCGACTGCGCGCGGTACCGGCCCGTGAAGACCTTCTCGCCGCCGATGCCGCGCAGGACCCGCAGGCCGGAGACGGTGTCGGCGCCGAGCGTCGTGAGCCGGCCCTGTGCGTCGCGCTGCTGCTTCTGGCGTTTCTGCAGCGGCTTGACCAGCAGGGCGAGGATCGCGGCGACCACCGGCAGCCCGAGCGCGATGACGAGACCCAGGGTGAGCGACTGGTTGAGCATCAGCACGACGACGATGCCGTAGGTGGCGATGCTGCCGATCGTCTGCGCGGCGATGCCGAAGATCTCGCCGATGCGCATCGTGTCGTTGGCGACCGACGACACCACCTCACCGGTGGGCAGCTCCTTGGTGATGTTGTGCCCGGACCGCGACACGGTGCGCGTGACGAGCTGGGACGTGCGGAACGCCGCCTGCATCCACGCCGAGATGTCCCACCGGTGCCCGATCGCGTTGGCCGCGATCCACACCAGGCCGACACCGAGCATAAGACCGGCCCAGCCCCACGTGGTCCGGCCGAGCCCGGACGTGGAGGCGCTGTCGATGATCCGCCCCAGGAAGAACGGCTGGAAGGCGCTGCAGGTGAAGCCCACGACGCCGAACAGCATCGCGCCGAGCAGCACCCGGACCTGCTTCCGGGCGAGCCACAGGAGCAGGGTGAGTGGTCCGCGCAGCGGCGGGGTGCCTGGATCGGCGAAGGGGAGGGAGCGCACGACCAACACCGTACGGAGGACCACTGACATTCATCCACGCTTTATCCAGAGGGCAGAGCACGTGGCCGGGTGGGCGGCAGGGAGCACCCCCGGGAAAGGCATATCCTCGATGGTTGTGAGTACCCCTCAGACCACTCCCGACATCTCCGCCGAGGCGGCAGCCGTCGCGATCCGCAAGGCCCGCGGCGCCATGGCCCGCTACCGCTTCATGGCGCTCGTCACCGGTGTCATGCTGCTGATCCTCTGTGTCGAGCTGGGCATCAAGTACGGCCTGGGTGCGCTGACCGACGTCGACGGCGTCATGCCGTTCATCGCCTGGGTGCCGTTCGCGCACGGCTGGATCTATGTCGTGTACCTGGTCACGGTCGCGGACCTCTGGTCGAAGATGCGCTGGGGCTTCGGCCGCCTGGTCACGATGGTGATCGCCGGCGTCGTCCCGGTGATGTCGTTCGTGCTCGAGAAGAAGATCCACACCGAGGCCGAGGCGAAGCTCGTCGCGCTGGAGAAGCGCTACCTGTCCTGACGTAGCGCGGCGCGCAGCCTGGGCCCGAGCAGCCCGAGGATCTCGGCGCCCGGCTCGCCCTCGTCCGGCAGCATCTCGACGAACGCCGCCGTGACGAGCTCGTCCACCTCCGGAGCGGACCCGAGCTCGGCCTCGAGGAAGTCGAGCACCGCCCGCACCTCCGCCACGGGATCCGGCGCCGCCGAGGTGAACAGCCGGAGCGCCTCGGACCGCTCCTGGTCGGTCCAGTCGTCGTCGATCTCGAGGGACGCCCCGCCGGTGAGCAGCGCGGCGGCCCGCTCGGCGACGTCGCTGAGGAACGGGTGCGCGAGCACCTCGTCGTGGTAGCCGTAGCGCTCGGCGTCGGCGAGCGGCCGGAGCGCTGGCACCGCCTGGAGCAGCCGGTCGAGGAACGCGGCGACCGCCGGCTCGTTCCGGTGGTCGCGGTCCTGGTCGAGCGCGGCCCGCACCCGCGGGCCCAGCCCCTCGGCGATCTCCCCGCCCGGCTGACCGGGCGAGGGGACGTGGATCAGGTAGGCGCTGACGATGTCCTCACCGACGACCGGCGGACCGGCCTCCAGCAGCGCGCCCAGCGCGACCATCGCGTCGCGAGCCGCCAGGTCGCCCGCCTGTACCCGCGCCACGAGCGCAGCGGAGACCAGCTCCATGACGAGCCCGTCGGTCATCAGGTCGACGTCGACGCCGGCGTCCAGCCCAGCCCGTACCTCGCTCCCCGCCACCTCCCGGGCGAGCGGCACTGCGGCGAGCACCGTGTGCTCCAACCAGGCGGACCCGGTCCAGGGTCCGGTCCACGATCCGGTGTCGCTCATCGTCATCCTCCAGCCTCGGCGTCCGGCGCAGGTAGCCATCCTTGCGCATCCCCTGGGCACCCGGACGACGAGCGCGGCGCGCCTGGTTCAATGCGACGGTGAACGCCTACGACTTCGACGCCCTCACCGCCGACCGTCTGCGTGCGGGCGGCAGCCTCAAGTGGACGGCCTTCCCCGACAAGATCGGGGCCTGGGTCGCGGAGATGGACTTCCCGGTCGCGCCCCCGATCGCCGCGGCGCTCCACGACGCCGTGGACCGCAGCCTGTTCGGCTACCTGCCGCGGCACCTGGTGACGGGCACGGCCGAGGCGTATGCGGCGTTCGCCGCCGACCGGTACGGGTGGACGGTGGACCCGGCACGGGTGCGCCCGGTGTCCGACGTGCTGACCGCGCTGGTGCACACCATCATGCACTTCTCGCGTCCCGGTTCGCCGGTCATCGTGCCATCTCCCTCGTACATGCCGTTCCAGACCCTGCCGGGCGAGCTGGGCCGCGAGCTCATCCAGGTCCCGATGCTGCGCGACGCCGACGGCCGGTACACCTACGACCTGGACGCCCTCGACGAAGCGTTCCGCGCGGGCGGTCACCTGCTGGTGCTGTGCAACCCCCACAACCCGATCGGCCGGGTCCTCGAGCCCGACGAGATGCTGGCCGTCGCCGAGGTCGTCGACCGCCACGGCGGGCGCGTCTTCTCCGACGAGATCCACGCCCCGCTGGTCTACCCGGGCCGCAGGCACGTCCCGTACGCATCCCTGAACGAGACGACGGCGGGCCACACCCTGACCGCGACGTCGGCCTCGAAGGCCTGGAACCTGCCCGGTCTCAAGTGCGCGCAGGTCGTCCTGTCCAACGAGACGGACGTGAAGCTCTGGAACGAGACGGGTGCCGAACGGGTCGAGGAGGGCGCGTCGACGCCGGGCATGCTGGCCAACCGGGTCGCCTACGCCGAAGGTCGGGAATGGCTGGACGAGCTCGTCGCCTACCTGCACGGCAACGTCACCCGGCTGGGTGAGCTGCTCGCCGGGACCGGGATCGGCTACCGCACGCCCGAGGGGACGTACCTGACCTGGCTGGACTGCCGGGGGCTGGAGCTCCCGGGCGGGCCCGCGAGCGCGGCCGCCCACTTCCGCGAGCGGGCGGGCGTCGTCCTGGTCGACGGAAGCGAGTGCGGCGATGCCGGCCGAGGCTTCGTGCGGCTGAACGCGGCGATGCCCCGCCGGGTCCTGGAGCAGGCGGTCGGCCAGATGCTGGAGAGCCTGGACCGCTGACGACGACGCCGGTCGGGACCCGGGGTCTCGACCGGCTCGGCGGGCGTTCGGGTCACGCGGACGGCAGGCCCGCGATGCCCGTGTCCGCGTCGGTCGGCTCGCCGCCCCGGCGTCCGCCGGCCATCTCGTCCCGCACCAGACGGATCCACAGGAGCACGGCGAACCCGCCGAACACCCACCACTGGAGCGCGTAGAACACGTTCTGCAGGTTGGCGCCCGAACCGCCGTCGATGGTGGGTCGCGGCAGGGCCGCGACTCCCCCGCTCTCGGGTGACCCCGGGCCTCCGTTCGCGACGAGGTAGCCCGTGTAGATCGGCCCGCCCCACTCGTTGACGAGCGCGCTGAGGGCGATCTGCTCGGTCTGCCCGTCCACGACGGCGGCACTGCCCGACGTCGACTCGCCCACCTGGAGCCAACCGGTCAGCGTCACCTCGCCCTCGGGGAGGGTCAGCGCCTCGGCGTCGGCAGGCGTCGCCACCCAGCCCTGGACCACGGCGAGCACCGGCGCACCCGAGAGACCGGCCCAGGAGGAGCCGCCCGTCCCGTCGTCCGTCACCCGGAAGGGGGTCAGCACGAGGTAGCCGGTGTGCCCCTCCAGGACGCGGCCCGGGACGAGCAGCGAGCCGGAGTCCTCGAACTCGCCGGCGACCCGGACCTCGCGGCCCACGAGCTCGCCGGGAAAGCTCTCCTGCGGCGCCAGCACGTCGCCCAGCCACGACGGCCCGGCGGCCACGGCCTCGGCGGCCTGCTGCTGCGCGGCCAGCTCCGCGCGCTCGTACGCGCGGTCGAGCTGCCAGGCGCCGAGCCTGCCGCACACGAGCGCCGCCAGCACGAACACCAGCAGCAGCCCGATCATGCGGGGCTGCCGGGCGACCTGGAAGAAGGTGCGGCGCTCGGGGTGCGCGTCGGCGTCGGACGCCGTCCGCGAGGGTGTGCTGGAGGCACTGACAGGCATGACGTCAACGGTAGCCGCCGACCGAGGCGTCAGGAGCACAGGTCGCCCCTGTGCACCCCGACGTCTCACATCTCACACCGGGTGTCCGGAGTGTCCTATCGCGTGCCGGGCAGTTCTGCGTTCGAATGAACGAGCAGACAACCCGGCACAGATCCCGCACGTCACTCCCGTAGGAGCAGATGCGATGACCACGACAGCAGTCCCTGACTCCACCGCCGCTGGATGGCGCGCTACCGGCGTCGCCGAGCTGGAGCCCGCCGAGCTGGAGCGCCTTGATGCGTGGTGGCGGGCGGCGAACTTCCTCTCGGTCGGCCAGATCTACCTGCTCGACAACCCGCTCCTGCGCGAGCCGCTGACCCCGGAGCACGTCAAGCCTCGCCTGCTCGGGCACTGGGGCACCACGCCGGGCCTGAACTTCCTGTACGCGCACCTGAACCGCGCGATCAAGGAACGGCAGCAGAAGACGATCTACATCACGGGTCCCGGGCACGGCGGTCCCGGTCTGGTCGCCTCGGCGTACCTGGACGGCACGTACTCCGAGGTCTACAGCGACATCACCCAGGACACCGAGGGCGTGCGGCGCCTGTTCCGGCAGTTCTCCTTCCCCGGTGGTATCCCGAGCCACGTCGCGCCTGAGACACCGGGGTCGATCCACGAGGGCGGCGAGCTGGGCTATGCGCTGAGCCACGCGTACGGTGCGGCGTTCGACAACCCGGACCTGCTGGTCGCGGCGGTCGTCGGGGACGGGGAGGCGGAGACCGGTCCGCTGGCCACGTCCTGGCACTCGAACAAGTTCCTCAACCCCGCGCAGGACGGGGTGGTGCTGCCGATCCTGCACCTCAACGGGTACAAGATCGCCAACCCCACGGTCCTGGCGCGCATCCCCGAGGAAGAACTGCGTGACCTGATGGTCGGGTACGGGCACAAGCCGTACTTCTTCACCGTGGAGGACGGTTCGCAGGAGTCGCCCGCGCAGTTCCATGCCCGGTTCGCGGCCCTGCTGGACGAGGTGCTGGACGAGATCGCCGCGATCAAGGCACGTGCCGCCGGCGGTGACCTGAGCCGCCCGGCGTGGCCGATGATCGTGTTCCGCACCCCGAAGGGGTGGAGCGGCCCGGACGAGATCGACGGCAAGAAGACGACGGGTTCGTGGCGGGCGCACCAGGTGCCGCTCGCGAGCGCCCGGGACACGGACGAGCACCTGCGCGTGCTCGAGGCGTGGCTGAGGTCGTACCGCCCCGAGGAGCTGTTCGACGACGACGGCCGGGTGCTGCCGGAGATCACCGCACTGGCTCCGGCGGGCGACCTGCGGATGAGCGCGACCCCGCACGCGAACGGTGGTCTGCTGCTCAAGGACCTGCGGCTGCCCGACTTCCGCGACTACGCGGTGGACGTGCCGGTGCCCGGCGGGTCGGCGTCGGAGGCGCCGCGGGTGCTGGGCCGGTGGCTCACGGACGTGATCCGCCGCAACCCGGACAACTTCCGGATCTTCGGCCCGGACGAGGTCGCGTCCAACCGGCTGCAGGCCGTGTACGAGACGACCGACAAGCAGTGGAACGCCGGGTACGTCGGCCCGGAGGTGGATGACCACCTGGCCCGCGCGGGCCGCGTCATGGAGATGCTGAGCGAGCACCAGGTGCAGGGCTGGCTGGAGGGTTACCTCCTGACCGGCCGGCACGGGCTGCTGACCAGCTACGAGGCGTTCATCCACATCGTCGACTCGATGTTCAACCAGCACGCCAAGTGGCTCAAGGTCACCAACCACATCCCGTGGCGACGGCCCGTCGCGTCCCTGAACTACCTGCTGTCCAGCCACGTGTGGCGGCAGGACCACAACGGGTTCAGCCACCAGGATCCCGGGTTCATCGACCACGTCGTGAACAAGAAGGCCGAGATCGTGCGGGTCTACCTCCCGCCGGACGCCAACACCCTGCTGTCCACGTACGACCACTGCCTGCGCAGCCGCCAGTACGTCAACGTCGTCGTCGCGGGCAAGCAGCCCGCCCCGAACTTCCTAGACATGGACGCCGCGATCGAGCACTGCACCCGTGGCCTGGGCATCTGGGAATGGGCCGGCACCGAGCAGCCGGGCCACAAGCCTGACGTCGTCCTGGGCTGTGCGGGCGACGTGCCGACCCTTGAGGTGCTCGCCGCGGCCGACATCCTGCGCCGTGAGCTGCCCGACCTGAAGGTCCGCGTGATCAACGTCGTGGACCTGATGCGGCTGCAGGACGCGTCCGAGCACCCCCACGGCCTGAAGGACTCCGAGTTCGACGGCCTGTTCACGAACGACCGGCCGGTCATCTTCGCGTACCACGGGTACCCGTGGCTCATCCACCGCCTGACCTACCGGCGTGCGGGCCACCCGAACATCCACGTGCGCGGGTACAAGGAGGAGGGCACCACGACCACACCGTTCGACATGGTCATGCTCAACGACCTGGACCGGTACCACCTTGTGATCGATGTCATCGACCGGGTCCCGTCGCTCGGCAGCGCGCAGGCCGGGCTGCGTCAGCGCATGCAGGACGCGCGGATCCGTGCGCGTGCCTGGACCCGTCAGCACGGCGACGACATCCCTGAGGTCCGGGACTGGGTCTGGCCCGACGCCCAGGACCAGGCAGACAGTGGTCAGGTTGACGCTACGCTCGGCACCGGTGGAGACAACGAGTAGCAGCAGATCTCGCCATGCGAGATCGGGCCGACTGAACACGGAGCCACATGTGACCGGCGCAACCCGCAGCATCGTCATCGCGAGCCCGGAGGGCGAGAGCGGAAAGTCGACGGTCGCCCTGGGCGTCCTCGACCTGCTGGTCCGCAAGGGCCAGCGGGTCGGGGTCTTCCGGCCCGTGTCACGGGCCACCGAGACCGGGGACACGAGCGGGGAACGCGACCACGTCCTCGAGCTCCTCCTGGAGCACGACGGCGTCGACATCGCCTACGACGACGCCGTCGGCGTGACCTACGCGGACCTGCACGCCGACCCCGAGGCCGCGCTGAGCCGCATCGTGTCCCGGTTCCACGACCTGGCCGGGCGCTGCGACTCGGTGGTGGTGCTCGGCACCGACTACACCGACGTCGCCGGTCCCACCGAGCTGTCGTTCAACGCGCGCATCGCGGCGAACCTCGGTGCGCCGGTGCTGCTCGTGGTCTCGGGCCGCGAGCGCACCCCCGAGGGCGTCCGGGCGCTGGCCGACGTGAGCCTCGCCGAGCTCGCGGCGCACCACGCGCAGGCGATCGGCCTGGTCGTCAACCGCGCGGACACGCACAGCGCGCGGGAGGTGCGGGCGGTGCTGGCCGAGGCGCAGCCCGACCTGCCGGTGTGGACCATCCCCGAGGAGCCGTTCCTGCAGGCCCCGACCGTCGGCCAGCTCCTGGAGGCCGTCGACGGCACGCTCGTCCTGGGCGACCCGGAGCTGCTTGGCCGCGAGGCGCTCGACGTGCAGGTGGGGGCCATGAGCTTCGAGCACCTGCTGGAGCGGCTGACCGACGGCGGGGTCGTCATCACGCCCGGCGACCGCACCGACCTGCTGATCGGGCTGCTCGCGACGCACATGACGCCGTCGTTCCCGTCGCTGGCCGGGATCATCCTGAACGGCGGGTTCTACCCGCAGGGCCGGCCCGCGGAGCTGCTGGAGGCCATGCGTCCCAAGCTGCCGATCATCACAACGGAGCTCGGCACCTACCGCACGGCCCGGGCGGCGGCGACCACCCGCGGCCGCGTGGACAAGTCCTCCGTACGCAAGGTCGAGACGGCCCGTGCCCTGTTCGAGCGCAACGTCGACTCGGCGGCGCTGGCCGCCCGCCTCGACCTGCCCCGGCCCGAGGTCGTCACGCCGCTCATGTTCGAGTACCAGCTCATCGAGCGGGCGCGCGCCGACCGCCGGCACATCGTGCTGCCCGAGGGCGGCGACGACAGGATCCTGCGCGCGGCCTCGACGGTGCTGGCGCGCCACATCGCGGACCTCACGATCCTGGGCTCCGACGAGTCGGTCCGCGCCCGCGCCGCCGAGCTCGGCCTCGACATCGAGGCCGCCCGCGTCCTGTCCCCGCACGACCCCGAGCACGTGGAGAAGTTCGCGGCGGAGTACGCCCGGTTGCGCGCCCACAAGGGCATGACGGTCGAGCGCGCGCGGGAGATCGTCACCGACGTCTCCTACTTCGGCACGATGATGGTGCACCTCGGCCTCGCCGACGGCATGGTCTCGGGCGCCGCCCACTCGACCGCCCACACCATCCGGCCGTCGTTCGAGATCATCAAGACGAAGCCCGGCACGTCGTCGGTGTCCTCGGTCTTCCTCATGTGCCTCGAGGACCGGGTCCTCGTGTACGGCGACTGCGCCGTCATCCCCGATCCGACGTCGGCCGAGCTCGCCGACATCGCCGTCTCCTCGGCGGCCACGGCACGGCAGTTCGGCGTCGAACCACGCATCGCGATGCTCTCGTACTCCACCGGAACGTCCGGCACGGGCGCCGACGTCGACAAGGTGCGCACCGCCACCGAGCTGGTCCGGGAGCGCACGCCCGAGCTCGACGTCGAGGGCCCCATCCAGTACGACGCCGCCGTGGACGCCTCGGTCGCCGCGTCCAAGCTGCCCGGGTCCGACGTCGCCGGACGCGCCACCGTGTTCGTCTTCCCCGACCTGAACACCGGCAACAACACCTACAAGGCGGTGCAGCGGTCGGCGGGCGCGGTCGCCGTCGGCCCGGTCCTCCAGGGCCTGAACAAGCCGGTCAACGACCTGTCCCGGGGCGCGCTCGTCCAGGACATCGTGAACACGGTGGCGATCACGGCGATCCAGGCCCAGACCAAGGAGTCCGAATGACCCTCGCCCCGACGCGCACCGTCCTCGTCCTCAACTCCGGCTCCTCCTCGCTGAAGTACCAGCTCGTCGACCCCGCGTCGGGCGAGGCGCTCGCCGCCGGGATCGTCGAACGGATCGGCGAGGCCACCGGAAAGGTCAAGCACGAGGCGAAGGGCGAGGAGGTGGTGCGTGACCTGGCGGTACCGGACCACGGCGAGGCGCTCCGGATCGTCCTCGGCCTGTTCGACGAGGTGGGTCCCTCCCTCGCGGAGGCGGGCATCGCCGCCGTCGGGCACCGGGTGGTGCACGGCGGCGAGGTGTTCAGCGCCCCCACCCTGATCGACGACGACGTCGTTGCCGGCGTGCGCGATCTCACCCCGCTGGCGCCGCTGCACAACCCGGCCAATGTGACGGGCATCGAGGTGGCGCGCGAGCTGCTGCACGTGCCGCACGTCGCCGTGTTCGACACGGCGTTCTTCGCGTCGCTCCCGAAGGCGGCCTCGACGTACGCGCTGGACCGCGAGGTCGCCGCCGAGCACGGCGTGCGCCGCTACGGGTTCCACGGGACGTCGCACCAGTTCGTGTCGTCGGCCGTGGCCGAGCATCCGGCCGTCCGCGCCAAGCTCGCGGCCGAGGGACGCGGCCCCGAGACGCTGCGCCAGGTGGTGCTGCACCTGGGCAACGGAGCGTCGGCGTCGGCGGTCCTGGGCGGTGCGCCGGTCGACACCTCGATGGGCCTGACGCCGCTCGAAGGCCTCGTCATGGGTACCCGTTCGGGTGACCTGGACGCGGGCATCGTCTTCCACCTGGTGCGCGGCGGGATGTCCGGCGACGAGGTCGACACGCTCCTCAACAAGCGGTCGGGCCTGCTCGGCATGTCCGGCGTCGGCGACATGCGCGAGCTGCGGAAGCTCGTGACCGACGGCGACGCCGACGCACGCCTCGCGCTGGAGGTCTACCTGCACCGGCTGCGCAAGTACGTGGGCGCGTACGCGGCGGTGCTCGGCGGCATCGACGTGCTGACGTTCACCGCGGGCGTCGGCGAGAACGACCACCGCATCCGCTCGGGCGTGGTGCGCGGGCTGAAGTTCCTCGGCCTGACCGTCGACCCGGCGGCCAACGAGGCGCGGTCGGACGAGGCGCGCGTGATCTCGGTCCGGGAGCCGGCCGAGCCTGTCGAGACCCCCCTCGTCATGGTCGTCCCGACCAACGAGGAGCTGGCGATTGCACGTCAGACGATGGCTCTGGTCGAGGGCTAGCTGCACCGACCCGGCGCTCCCTGCCAGGGAACTGCTACGCGAGCAAGGTGTGTTGCTGTGAGTCGACAACGTCCACTTACAGCAACACACCTCCCCCGCGAAGGCCCTCCCCCGGCGCCCTGACCCGGCCACCGCAGACTGGTCTCGTTCGGGCCGTGAGGGTCGAGGGCTTGACGTCCACGGCGCCGCCGAGGAGGATCACCCTCATCCATGATGACGTCAACATTGGTTCGCGCACCCCTCGTTGTTCACGTCAACATCCTTACGGCACGTCCCGAACCGTCGCACTGACGCGAGAGGAGGGCTCGATGACGAGCTCGATCACAAGGAACGCAGGACGGCGCGCAGGCGCCGTCCTGACGGCGAGCGCGCTGCTGGCGGCTGGGCTGGCCCCGGCTGCGGCCAACGCCCAGCCCAAGGCACCCCAGACCGCCGCGGCGAGCGCGGCGAGCGTGACCGTCCGCCCCGACCCGTCGTACGCGGGCGAGCCCTTCGAGGGCTGGGGCACGAGCCTCGTCTGGTTCGCCAACGCCACGGGCGACTACCCGGACGAGATCAGGGACGAGCTCGCCGACATGCTGTTCGGCGAGGACGGCATGAACCTGAACATCGCCCGGTACAACATCGGCGGCGGCAACGCCCCCGACGTGCCTGACTATCTGCGCGCGGGGGCCGACGTCGAGGGCTGGTGGAAGGCGCCCGAAGGCACCACCCGCGAGGACGTCGACTGGTGGGACCCGGCGAACCCCGACCACTGGAACCCCGACGCCGACGCCACGCAGCGCTGGTGGGTCGACCGCATCAAGGACGACGTCACCCACTGGGAGACCTTCAGCAACTCCCCGCCGTGGTTCCAGACGGTCAGCGGCTACGTCTCGGGTGGGTTCGACTCCAACGCCGACCAGCTCAGGCCCGAGAGCATCGAGGAGTTCGCCGCCTACGTCGTCGGCGCGACCGAACGCCTCGAGGACGCGCACGGGATCGACGTCGACACCATCGACGCGTTCAACGAGCCGAACACGAACTACTGGGGCACCAGGCTCGGCGCCGACGGCAACCCGACGGGCGGCCGCCAGGAGGGCGCCCACATGGGCCCGGCGCTGCAGCAGCGGGTGATCCCGGTGCTCGCCGACGCCATCGACGGCTCGACGACGGGCGCCAAGATCGCCGCGATGGACGAGACGAACCCAGGCACATTCGCCCGGAACTGGAACTCGTACCCCGACGCGGTGCGCGACCAGGTCTCCCAGCTCAACGTGCACACCTACGGCACAGGGCAGCGCACCACCGTGCGGGACATCGCCAAGGGCGAGGACAAGCCCCTGTGGATGAGCGAGGTCGGCGGTTCCTGGTCCACCACGGGGCAGGACTTCGAGTCGATGGAGTCCGGCCTGGGCAGCGCCCACCAGATCATCGACGACCTGCGCGAGCTCGAGCCGTCCGCGTGGGTGTTCTGGCAGCCCGTCGAGGACTACGACAACATGGCGCCCGGCGGCGAGAGCCCCGAGGGCGGCAACTGGGGCGAGATCCAGATCCCGTTCTCCTGCACGGCTGAGGACACGCTGGAGACCTGCCCCATCTACACGAACACCAAGTACTGGGTCACCCAGAACTTCACGCACTACATCACGCCGGGTGACCGCCTGATCGGCGTGAACGACACGGACAGCACCGCGGCCGTGTCCGCCTCGGGCGATGCGGCGACAGTGGTGCACGTCAACGACACCACCGCGGACCGCGACGTCACCCTCGACCTCTCCGGCTTCGGGAACGTCGCGTCCGGCGCGACCGTCACCCCTGTCGTGACCAGCGTCGACGGTTACCTCGTCGAGGGCACGCCGGTAGCAGTGCAGGACGCCGCCGCGACGCTCACCGTGCCCGCGGAGTCCGTCACGACATTCCTGGTCGACGGCGTCTCCGGCGTCGCGGACGACGCCCCGCTGGCGCAGGACGGCCACGTGTTCCGGATCGACGGCGTGCAGTCCGACCTGTCGCTGGCGCCCGACGGCGACGGCGGCGTGCAGATCTCCACCGACGACCCGGCAGCGGCCGGGCAGCTCTGGACGCTCACCGACCTGGGCGCTCCCGAGGGCTCCGGGACCCACCGCACGCGGTACGCGGTGACCAACGTCGGCACCGGTGAACAGCTCGCGGTCAGCGCGGACACCTCCGCCGTGCTCGTCGACGCCCCGGCCGACCCCGCCGACACCCCGGAGGCCGCGCGCTGGGTGCTCTCCACCACCGGCGACGGCACGTACACCCTGGTCAACGTGGTCGCGCGCACGGTGCTCGAGGTGGGCGGCGAGGCGCGGGCCGACGGATCGCCCGTCGGCACGTATCTCGCCAACTCGAACGCGAACCAGCGCTGGGCGATCGTCGACGAGACGGTGCTTGGCACCACCCCGGTCGACGTGTTCACCCGCCCGGGGACCACGCCCGAGCTGCCGGAGACCGTCACTCCGGTCTACCCGGGCGGCGCGCGCGGCGCGCTGCCCGTGACCTGGGACATGCCGGGCGACGACGCGTGGGCGCGGGCCGGCATCGTCGAGGTCACCGGCACCGTGGCCGTCCCGGCGGGCGGCACCGTCGAGGCCACGGCGACGGTCGTCGTCGACATCCTGGAGCGGACCGTGCCCGCCCAGGGCGCCGCCTACCTCGGCGGCTCCGCCGAGCTGCCCGCGACGGTCACCGCGATCGCCGCCGGTGGCGCTTCCGTGGAGCGCCCGGTCACCTGGGAAGAGGCGCCCGACGGCGCGTTCGACGAGCGCGGCGCCGTCGAGCTGCAGGGCACCGCCGACGCCGGCGACTCGCACACCCTGCCCGCGATCGTCCGGGTACTGGTCGCGGAGCCCGGCGAGGCGAACGTGGCCCGCACGGAGGGCACCACGGCGTCCGCCAGCTACACCGAGCCCGGCTACCCGGCCGAGAACGTCATCAACGGCGACCTCGACGACAAGGGCTGGTCCAACTGGCGGTCCGGCACCAAGAACACGCAGGACACGCTGACCGTCACGCTGCCGACGGAGCGCGACGTCACGCGTGTCGTCACCCGCTTCTTCCGCGACGGCGGCCACCTGAGCTGGGCGCGCACGGTGGCGCTCGAGGCCCGGGTCGACGGCGTGTGGCAGGCCGCGGGAGACCCGGTCCCGGTGACGTCCGACGGCGCCGCCCCGGTCGTCGACCTCCCCGCGGGCGTGCGCGCTGACGCCGTCCGGGTGGTCATGACCGCCCAGGAGAACGTGCACATGATCGTCAGCGAGATCGAGGTCATGGCGAAGGTGCCCGGTGAGGCCTCACCTCTCTGGGTGACATCGAAGAAGTACTCCGCCGGCGCCGAGGTCTTCCACGACGGGTCCTACTACCGAGCCACCTGGCTCACCCGTCAGGAGCCGGGTACCCGCGTGTACGGCTCGTGGCAGGAGATCGTCCGGGCCGGGGACGGCACCGCCGTCTGGACGGCGTCGCGCATCTTCAAGGCGCGCGACGTGGTCGTGCACGACGGGGACACGTACCGGGCGACGCGGATCACCCGCGGCGAGGAGCCCGGCGGCCGGCACAGCCCGTGGCGGCTGGTCCGGAGCTGACCTGACCGGACACACGCGGTCCGCGAAGTAGAGCGCCTGTCCGGCTCAACACGGGGTAACCCGGGTGGAGCCGGACAGGCGCTCTACTTCGCGGACCGCTCTGGCGTGGGCGGAGGGCCACCGGCCCGCGCGTAGGCTCGCCCCGTGACCGTCTTCATCGACCCACCCGCCTGGCCCGCGCACGGGACTCTGTTCTCCCACCTGGTCTCGGACGGGTCGCTGCAGGAGCTCCGCCTCTTCGCCCGGGCGGCCGGCGTACCCGACCGCGCGTTCGACCTCGACCACTACGACGTCGCCGCCTCGCGGTACGACGCGCTCGTCGCCGCCGGCGCGGTCCCCGTCGAGGGCGGCGACCTCGCCCGGCGGCTGGCAGCCTCCGGCCTGCGGGTCTCGGGCGCCGAACGAAACCGCGCCAAGCGGGCGACGCTCCTGATCCGCTGGGCCGACCTGTGGGCCGACCCGGGTCTCGCGTACCAGGCGGGCGAGGACCTGGTGGACCGCTGGCGCGAGCCGCACCGCGTCTACCACTCGACGTTGCACCTGGCGACGGCCCTGGACGCGCTGGACTCGATAGCCGCCGACAGCGGGCTCACCGAGCGTGCCCTCTGGCGCGCCCGCCTGGCCCTGTGGTTCCACGACGCGGTGCACGACGGCGTCGCGCAGCAGGACGAGGAGCGGTCGGCGGAGCTGGTCGCCGAGCTGCTCGGCCCGCTCGCCGGGTCAGGTGTCACGGCCGAGGACGTCGCCGAGGTCGCCCGCCTGGTCATGGTCACGGCGGACCACGACCCCGCGCCGGACGACGTCGTGGGCGGCCTGGTCAGTGACGCCGACCTCGCGGTCCTCGGCGCCTCCCCCGCCGGCTACGCGCGGTACACGCACCAGGTCCGCGCGGAGTACTGCGACGTGCCCGACACGCTGTTCCGCGCGGGCCGGTCGCAGGTGCTGCGCACACTCCTGGACGGCGGCCCGCTCTTCCGCACCGCCCCCGGCGTCGCCCGCTGGCAGGCCGCGGCGGAGACGAACCTCCGCGACGAGCTGACGGCCCTCGCGGCGTGAGCGGCGGCCGCGTGGTCGGCAAGATGTCAGGTGGTCGGCAGTCCGAGCTGCCGATCTTGTGACAAGCTGCCGACCACGTACCTGCCTGGACGCGGTAGCGTTCCGGGCGTGACTCCCCTCAAGGTCGCCGCCATCGTCGCGGGTGTGCTCGCCGTCGCCTTCACCGTCCCCGTCGCGATCGTGCAGGGCATCGGGCACGTCCGGGTGCGGCACGACCCGAGCGAGGTCGAGAAGACGGACGCCGTCATCGTGCTCGGCGCCGGGCTCCGCGCCGACGGGACGCCGTCGACCTACCTGCGTCGTCGCGTCGAGGGTGGTGCCGAGCTCTACCGTGCGGGCATCGCGCCGACGGTGATCCTGAGCGGCGACGCGCACGACAACGCCGACGGCACCCGCTACGACGAGCCCGGCTCGATGCGCGCCTGGCTCCTGGACAACGACCTCGGCGTCCCCGATGACGCGATAGTGCTGGACCGCGAGGGCTTCAACACGACTGCCACGTGCCGGCGCGCCCACGACCTGTTCGGTGTGCGCACCGCCGTCGTCGTCACCCAGGACTACCACCTGCGCCGCACCCTCTACTCCTGTGTAGAGGCCGGGCTGGACGCCGTTGGGGTGGGCGTGAGCGCCGCGACCGCGGTACCCGCGCAGGCCGCCTGGTGGCACGTGCGGGAGCTGCCCGCCAGCTGGAAGGCGGCGGTCCGCTCCCTGGCCCGCCGTCGACCCCGCTGACCTGTCAGACCCCCACCGATGTCAGACGCTCCGATCACTCAGGTGACCTGCAGGTCTGACACGTCGCGGAGCGTCTGACCGGTCACTTCTTCTTCGGCGTGACCCACAGGTGGATGGTGCCCTCCACCACCACGGTCCCGTCGGCGAGGACGCCCCGGACGCGCACCGGCAGGTCCCGGTCATCGCCGTCCCACTGCGCCTGCTCCGTCTCGGCCACGCACCTGACGTCGCCCGTCGACTTCGCGAGGTAGGACACCTCCATACCCTTCGGCAGCCAGCGCTTGTCGTCGGGCACCGTGGCCTCGGCGAGCGACCCCATCGCCATCTCGAGCCCGTTGCAGACCGCGATGGCGTGCACGGTGCCGATGTGGTTGCGGTTACGCCACCGGTTGGGCACCACCACCTCCCCGTAGTTCGGCCGCATGTCGACCACCCGCGGGGCGAAGCTGCCGAAGTACGGCGCCTTGAAGGAGTAGACCAGGGAGAAGATCCGCTTGCCGAACAGCCCGCCGATGACCGGCAGTGCGTTGGCGGACTTCCAGAAGGCATGGAGCTGCGTCGTCATGCGCGCGAGCGTACCGGGCACAGTGACGACCGTTCACCTCACGGCATGCGCAGCCTGCGCATCGCGTCGAGGGCAGTCGTCAGCACCCGGCTGGGGGTGTCTCCGCCCAGGCCGTACAGGCTGTCGAGAGTGGCCCCGATCCTGGCGCCCCGCGACGTCACGACGGTCTGCTGCCGCGTGAGGCCGTCGATCGACGCCGCCCCGTGCCTGGCACCCAGCCCGGAGGCCTTCCAGCCGCCGAGCGGCGCCGAGACCGAACCCCAGGTCATCGTGTACCCGTCGTTGATCGCCACCGAGCCCGCCTCGACCCGCGCGGCGACACGGCGCGCCCGGCCCACGTCCCGGGACCAGATCGCGGAGTGCAGGCCGTACTCGGTGTCGTTCATGACGGCGATGGCTTCCTCGTCGCAGTCGACGCGCGAGATCGTCACGACCGGCCCGAAGGTCTCCTCACGGGCGGCCACCGCCTGCGCCGGCACGTCGTCGAGCACCGTCGGGGCATAGAAGTACGGGCCGACGTCGGCGCGGTGCACGCCACCCGCGAGCACCCGGGCGCCCCGGGCGAGCGCGTCGTCGACGTGCGCCGTCACCTTGTCGAGCTGCGCGGCGGAGGTGAGCGAGCCGACGTCCGCCGAGTAGTCGAGCGCCGGGCTGAGCCGCAGGTTCCGCACGGCACGCACGAACTTGGCGACGAACTCCTCCGCGACGGCGGTGTGGACCACCAGGCGCTCGATGGACACGCAGAGCTGGCCGGAGTTCGAGAAGCAGGCCCGCACGATGCCGGGGACGGCTGCGTCGACGTCGACGTCGTCCGTCACGTAGAGCGCGTTCTTGCCACCCAGCTCGAGCGTCGCACCGATGAGCCGCTCGCCCGCTCGCGCGGCGACCTTGCGACCGGTGGCGGTCGAGCCCGTGAAGGCTATGTGGTCCACGTTCTCGATCAGCGACTGGCCCACCTCCGGGCCACCGGCGACGACCTGGAAGAGGCCTGCCGGCAGGCCGGCGTCGTCCAGGGCCTCCGCGGCCCACAGCGCGGTCAGCGTGGTCTGCGGGTCCGGCTTGAGCACCACCGCGTTGCCGGCCAGGAGCGCGGGCAGCGCCTCGGAGAGCGCGAGCACCAGCGGGTAGTTCCACGGCGAGATCGCGCCGACCACGCCGACAGGCCTGCGGTGCACCTGGGCCCCGACGAGCACCGGAACCATGCCACGGACCCTGCGGGACGCGAGGTAGCGCGCGCCGCGCACGGCGTAGTGCCTGGCGACCTGCGCGATGTCCGCGATCTCCTCGAAGGCGGCGCGGCGCGACTTGCCGGTCTCGAGCTGGATCAGGTCGAGCGCCTCGGACTGCCGCTCCAGCACGATCCGGCCGAGCCGCTGGAGGATCCCGGCCCGGTCACGCACCGGCGTCCGGGCCCAACTTCGCTGCGCCACGCGCGCCCGGACGACGCACGCGGCGACGTCCTCGGCGGAGGAGACCGGAAACGTCACGAGCGGTGCGCCCGTGAAGGGGCACATGGACCGGTGCGTACCCGATCCCTCGGAGGTCGCGATCCGAGCCACGAGCGGGGCCATGACCCCTGGCTCGAGGACAAAGGTCCCCTGCGGGTGCTCTGGGTCGAGCACGCCGCCGACCGCACCACTAGCCGCTGCGTCGGCTGCTGCGTCGTCGATCATGGCGCCCACCCTACGCACAAAACCCTGCACCATGTATTGATGGGTGTGTGAAACTGACTTTCACAGCAGGGTCGTCATAGCGCGTTCACCTCGCAGAACGCACTCTCAGGCGGACTCGATCCAGCGCCCCAGAACGGTGCACTCCTGGTCGGTGTAGCCCAACCGGCCGTAGAAATCGAGCACTTCCGCGTTGGTGGTCCGCACCATGAGCTGGATCTTGCGCGCGCCGCGCGCGACCAGCCACGCCTCGGCGGCGACCACTGCGGCCCGGCCCAGGCCCGTGCTCCGCAGCTCCGGCGCGACCGCCACGTAGTAGAGCCAGCCACGGTGCCCGTCGTGGCCGGCCATCGCCGTCGCGGCCACCCTGCCGTCGGCTCGCGCGACCAGGACCGTCGAGCCGCCGCTCGCACGAGCGTCGGCGATGTCGACGTAGGGGTCGTTCCACGGCCGGGTCAGCCCGCACGCCTGCCACAGCTCGACCACCTGGTCGACGTCGGCGTCCGCGATCTCGACGAACTCGCCGTCGGCGGCGGGTGCCGCGGCGAGGACGGGCGCGAGCGGCTCGCCGTCGGGAAGCACGCTCACCGCGGCTGGTACGGCGACACGACGACCTCGACCCGCTGGAACTCCTTGAGGTCGGAGTAGCCGGTGGTGGCCATGGCGCGGCGGAGCGCACCGACGAGGTTCAGGGTGCCGTCGGCCTGCTTGCCCGGTCCGAAGAGGATCTCCTCGAGCGTGCCCACCGAGCCGACCTCGACCCGCTCGCCGCGCGGGAGCTGCGGGTGGTGCGCCTCCGGACCCCAGTGGAAGCCCTGGCCCGGCGCCTCCGCCGCGCGCGCGAGCGCCGCGCCGAGCATGACGGCGTCCGCACCGCAGGCGACCGCCTTGACGACGTCGCCGGAGTGACCCACCCCGCCGTCGGCGATGACGTGCACGTACCGGCCGCCGGACTCGTCGAGGTAGTCACGGCGCGCCGCCGCGACGTCGGCCACGGAGGTGGCCATGGGCGCGTGGATGCCGAGGCTGACGCGCGTGGTGTGCGCCGCGCCGCCGCCGAACCCGACGAGCACGCCCGCCGCACCGGTACGCATGAGGTGCAGCGCCGCCGTGTAGGTCGAGGCCCCGCCGACGACGACCGGCACGTCCAGCTCGTAGATGAACCGCTTGAGGTTGAGCGGCTCGGCGTTGCCGGAGACGTGCTCGGCCGAGACCGTGGTCCCGCGGATGATGAACAGGTCGACACCCGCGTCGACCACCGTCTTGTAGAACTCCTGCGTGCGCTGCGGGGTGAGCGCACCCGCCACCGTCACGCCGGCTGCCCGGATCTCCTTGAGGCGCTGCGTGATGAGCTCCGGCTTGATCGGCTCCGAGTAGATCGCCTGCATGCGCCGCGTCGCCTCGTCACCGGGCAGCGCCGCGATCTCGGCGAGCAGCGGCTCGGGCGACTCGTAGCGCGTCCACAGACCCTCGAGGTCGAGGACGCCGAGGCCGCCGAACCGGCCAAGGGCGACGGCGCTGCTCGGGCTCATCACGGAGTCCATCGGGGCCGCGACGATCGGGAGGTCGAAGTGGTAGGCGTCGATCTGCCAGCCGACCGAGACGTCCTTCGGGTCCCTGGTGCGCCGGGAAGGCACCACCGCGATGTCGTCGAAGGAATAGGCGCGCCGCCCACGCTTGCCGCGTCCGATCTCGATCTCGTTGCTCACCCGCCAAGCCTACCCATCGCACCGGACACGGCGCGCAGGTTCCGGTGATCTGCGGCCGTGGGGCGAGCCACAGTCCTGCCTGCCGTCGACCGAGCCGGACCGGAGTGTCGGTGACCGGTGGCAAGGTTCTCCATGGACGCACCGGAGACCAGGGCAGAGCTGGACGACAGCTGGACGACACGGCCCGGAGACCCCGGTCGAGCAGGGAGGACACCATGAACGAGAGCTGGATCAAGAGGCCGCTGCTTGGCTTCGACACGGAGACCACAGGGGTGGACGTCGCGGGCGACCGGATCGTCACGGCGGCTCTCGTGCTGCGCTCGCCCGGAGTGGGCACGGAGGTCCGCACCTGGCTGATGGACCCGGGCGTGGAGATCCCCGAGGAGGCCGCGGCGATCCACGGCATCTCCACCGAGCACGCCAGGGCGCACGGCGTCCAGCCGAGAGACGCGCTGGAGGAGATAGCGGCCGAGCTCGCCACCCACCTCGCCGACGGCGTGCCCGTTGTCGCCTACAACGCGGCCTTCGACCTCTCGCTGCTCGACTCGGAGCTGCTGCGGCACGGGCTCAAGACCCTTCCCCAGCGCCTCGGGCGCCCGGTGGAGCCGGTGATCGACCCGCTCGTCATCGACCGCTGGCTGGACCGGTACCGCCCGGGCAAACGTCGCCTCGGGGACCTGGCGCAGTGGTACGGCATCACCTCTGACGGCGACCTGCACACCGCCGAGGTGGACGTGCTCGCCACGCTCGACGTCCTCGAGGCACTGGCCCGCCGGTTCCCGCAGCTCGCGCGAATGCCCCTGGCCGACCTGCATCAGCAGCAGATCGGCGCACACCGCCAGTGGGCGGTGAGCTTCAACGAGTGGCGTCGCGAGCAGGGCCTGGTCGGTCCCAGCGCGTCGGGCGTCTGGCCGGTGCAGTACTCGGCCGGCTTCTGACCCGGCACCCGGAGCAACGGCCACGCCCCGGACGCCCGGGGCGTGGCCCGGCTCAGCGGGAGTACACGGCGTCGACCTCGACCTCGACGAGCCACCCGTCCACCGGGAGGTTCTCGACCTCCAGGGCGAAGCGCGACGGGCGAGCCCTGTTGACGACCATCGGTTCGGTCGTCGCCGACCCGAGCTGAACGTCGAGCACCTCGCCCGTGGCCAGGTTCGTGTTGGCGAAGAACTGCCGGTAGGCCCGGTTCCATCCGGCGAAGTCCATCTTCTCCTCGCCCTCTGGGTTCTGCAGGAACACGCGCATGGAGACGACGTCGTCGTAGGACAGGCCGGCACGCTCCAGGTTCGTGCCGATGCGGGTGAGGGCATTGATGCCCTGGGCCTCGGTGAGGGTCACGCCGTCGGGCAGCTCGGCGCCCGGGAAGACGTCGGTCGGGATGTAGCGCTCCTCGGCGGTGGCACCGGGTGCCGTGTTGCTCGCCGCCGGGCCGAGGCCGGAGGACTTGTACCAGGAGAGGTTCTTGCCGATCGCGACACCGTCGGCGATGAGCGGGGTGTCTCCGGTGACGAAGGAGTGGGCGCGGTAGGGGTCCGGCCGGAAGACGTGCCCGGCGGCGAACGCGGTACCGGGGACCGCTACCGCGGCGGTGACGACGACGGCGGCGATGAGCTTCGTGCGGTTCTTCATGGTGCTCCTCCAGCTGGCCGGCCGGGCGCCCTGACGGAGCCCAGGTGCGGTGGCCCGGCGGTCGACACCGGGTGGCGCGTGACGCTAGCGGCGGGGCGTTTCCGGGGGATGACCGTCACGGGTCGCACTGGGAACGGCCGCGCGCTCGATGCCCAGCTCTTCCTGCGCGAACACCGGAATATCCGAAAAGTACCGAAACAACATGGTTACTGCGGGCAATTGCATAGAAACGACGCGGACCCGCCACCGTGACCTGCCCTCCATAACGTCCGAAGCGGTGCTGACGGCGGCGTCCGGCCTCCAGGCCGGGTCCCGCGGCCGTCGGACCTTTCGAACGAGAGGTAGGGACCGTGGTCACCGAGAAGAACACCCCCGGCGTCTCCCGCCGCAACTTCCTCCAAGCCGTCGGCGCGGGCTCCAGCGCCGGTGTCATGTTCGCGACCATGGGCGCGATAGGCCTTGCCCCCACTGCCGCCGCCCAGCCGAGAGCAGAGACATGGGCGCCCCCGCGCGGCAGCGACTTCACGCTGACCGGCCGTTCCGCGAAGAAGGTGGTGGTCGTAGGAGCGGGTCCGGCAGGTCTCGCGACCGCCTACGAGCTGCAGAAGGCCGGCTACCGGGTGACCGTGCTCGAGGCCCGCCACCGGCCCGGCGGGCGAACCCTCACGATCCGCGGCGGGGACTCCGAGACCGACCTCGACGGCGTCAGGCAGACGGCGAGGTTCGCCGACGGCATCTACCTGAACGCCGGCGCGGCCCGCATCGCACAGTGGATGGTCACGATGGACTACATCCGCGAGCTGGGCGTGCCGTACGAGGTCTTCACGAACGCGAACGCCGACGCCTACCTGTACAACGAGAGGTCGGGTGCGACGCCGGGCAACCCGGTCCGCTACCGCACCGCCAAGGCGGACGTCTTCGGCTACACCTCCGAGCTGCTGCACCACGCCACCGACCAGGGCGCCCTGGACCAGAAGCTGACGGAGGAGGACAAGGAGAACCTGCGCTCCTTCCTGCGGAGCTGGGGCTCGCTCGGACCCGACGGGACCTATGCCGGTGGGAGCAACCGCGGCTACGAGACCTATCCGTCGGCGTGGAACGAGCACGGCACGCCGCTGCCCGGTCCCGGCACGGTCTCGGAGGTGCTGGCCTCGAAGGTGGGCCAGTACTTCCCGTTCGAGATCAACTGGGAGCAGTCGATGCTCATGTTCCAGCCGAAGGGCGGCATGGACACGACCTACCAGTACCTGGTGCGGGCGATCGGCGCGCACAACGTCCACTTCAGCTCACCCGTGACGGGTGTGGAGAACACCAGCCGCGGGGTCAGGGTCACCTACCAGCCCTGGAACGGCAGGGACCGGCAGATCGAGGCGGACTTCGCGGTCGTCGCGGCGCCCGCCGGCATCATGCGGCGGTGGGACACCAACTGGGGGCCGGAGATCGACGCGGCGCTGGGCGAGTTCGCCGTGGGCTCGCCGGCCGGCAAGATCGGCCTGCAGTACCGGTCCCGGTTCTGGGAGGACGACCACCGGATCTTCGGCGGGATCACCGAGACCGACATGGACCTCGCGCACCTGTGGTACCCGTCCTACGGGTACGGCGAGCGGAAGGGACTGATCGTCGGCTACTACAACACGGGCGCCAACGCCCGCGCGTACGCCGACATGACGCCGCGGCAGCGGGAGCAGCGCGCCGTCGAGCAGGGTGTGAAGATCCACGGGGAGAAGTACCGCACCGAGCTGGACAGCTCGTTCTCCATCGCCTGGCACAAGGTCCCCCACATCGAGGGCGCCTGGGCCTTCCCGAACACCACGTCCGCCGGCTTCAAGCTGCTGCAGCAGGGGGCCGGCAACGTGTACTTCGCGGGCGACTGGATGTCCGAGATCTCCGCGTGGCAGCACGGCGCCTTCTGGTCGGCGCGCTACGCGGTCCAGACCCTGCACGAGCGCGTCATGTCGACCTGACCACCTGTCAGACTCTCGTGGACGTGTGAGACCCACAGGGCACCGGGGTGGGCGGTGGGTCTGTCGCGTGGGCGAGGGTAGGTCAGGTTGGCCACCGAACCCGTCGCCTCAGAAGCCGCGGTA
>NZ_JBHXBG010000038.1:0-34696 GCF_042726755.1 Promicromonospora sp. NPDC060271
GGTCTCCCTGGTGTTGCCAGGGAGACCGGACAGGCGCTCTACTTCGCGGAGCTCGGCAGGCGGGTTACTTCGAGGCGCCGGCCTTCTCGGCGACCGACTCCTCGGCGTCCTCGCTCTCGGCGGGCTGGCCGGCCTTCGTGCTCGCCTTGGTGCCCTTGACCGACGGGATGACGACCGTCGCGGTGCCAACGGGCACGGGCGTCGGGTTGCTCGGCGGGATCGACGCGGGCATCGAGCCCGTGTCGGTGGACTCGGGGACCTCGGGCTCTGCCTCGGTGCCGTCGCCGACGACAGCGAAGCGGGCCTGCTGTGCCGGGGTCGCCCCGGACATGCCCTTCGACTTCGACGGCAGGGCGGGCTTGGCCGGTGCGGCTTCGGTCGGTGTACCGAGCATGCCCCGCAGCTCGTCCAGGTACGAGTTGATCGAGTCGTGCTGGCGGGTCAGGTCCTCGAGCTGGTGCTGCGCGGCCGACCGGCTCGACTCCGCCTCGGCACGGGCGTCGTCGATCGTCTGCTCCGCGAACTCCCTGGCCTCGGCCACGATGCGGTCCGCGGACTTGCGGGCGTCGGCCACCAGGTCCTTGACGTAGACGTCCGACTCCGAGCGGATCTTCTCCGACTGCTCGAGGGCAACGGCCACGCGCTTCTCGGCCTCTGCCGCGTGCTCCTCCGCGGTGCTGACCAGCTTGGCCATCTCGGCCTTCGCCGTCTCGTGCCGTTCGGCGAGCTCCTTCTCGACGCTCTCCTTGCGGGTGGCGATGTCGAGCTCGGCCTGGGCGAGTGCCGCACGGGCCTGCTCGCGCAGCTCCTCCATCTCGGTGGTGACGGCGTTGGCCGCCTCGGCCGCCTGGCGGCGTGCCTCCGAGAGGATCTGCTCGGCCTCGGCCCGGGCGCTGGACAGCATCGCGGAGGAGTCGCGCTCGGCGGACTCGCGCTGCTCGCTCGTCTGGGCTGCGACCTCGGCACGGAGCTTGGCGGCGTCCGCCTCGGTCTTGACGCGCAGCTCGGTGGTCTCGCGCTCGACGGTCGAACGCAGGGTGCCGAGCTCGCGCTCGAGGCTGGCCCGGCGCTCGCTCTCCTCCGCGTTGATCGCGCTGGCGATCTGCGCGGACTCGCGCTCGGCGGAACCCACGAGCTCCTCGGCGCGGCGCTGCGCGGCCAGCAGGTGACCCTCGGCCTCCGCCGCCATCGTGGTGCGGATCTCCTCGGCCTCGCGGCGGGCGCTGGCGAGCATCTCGGCGACCTCGGACTCGGCGCGCGAGCGCACCTGCCCCGCGGACAGCTTCGCCCGCGCCATGATGTCGGCGGCCTGCTGGTTGGCCTGGTTGATGATGTCGGTCGACTGGTCCTCGGCCGAACGCAGCAGCAGCTCGATGCGGGAGCCGAGGCCGGCGTACGAAGGCTTCTCGGTCTCGCGCAGATTGCGCTTGGCGTCGTTGAGGTCCTGGGTGAGCTGCATGGCGCGGCTGTCAGAGGCCTCGACCTGGCGCCGTGCCTCTTCGAGGGCGTGATTCAACCGGTCCAGGTGCGCATGCACCTGATCGCGGTCGTATCCGCGCATTGCAGTCGGAAAGAGCGAGCGCTCGTCGGACACGGTGCAGACCTCCAGTGTCGGAACTTGGTGAGGCGCGGGTCAGGCTCCCCCCTGGGACGCCGCCTATTCCGGCCGTCCGGCGCCCAGGATACGTGCCTTGTGCGGATGTGGATACTCCCGCTAGCGGATGCAATGTACGTATTGCATGGAATACTCTCGCTGGCCCCGCGCGACCTGGCCCGCGCGATCCATCCTGCGCGACCCGGTGGCGGTTCAGGCGCGCTCGGTGAACTCGGTGAAGGAAGCGTGAGAATCCCGACCGAACCGCACAAGCACGCCCGTCATTGGACAGGGCTCCTCGTTCGGTCCCTATGCTGGAACATCCACCTGATCGACGGGCCGCGCGCCCAAAATTCGAAGGGAATCGGTGGTGCAACGCTTTCTGGCAATCCTCCTGATCCTTGCCGGACTCGGCGGGATCGGTTACGGGGTTGCGACGGCAACCGTCCTGCGCGAGTCCGACACAGTTGTCGCGACCGCGACCCCCAGCGGTGACGGAACCATGGTCGTGACCGAGCCCGGCGTACTTGGCCTGGTCGACGACCAGGTGACCGTGCGAGCCACTGTCCCGGAGGGGCAGAAGGTCACGCTGGCGCTCGGGTCCGACGTCGACGTGCTCGGCTGGGTGGGCCAGGATCCCTACGACTCGGTGACCGGGCTGTCCTCCTGGGAGACGCTGAGCGTCGTCCCGGGTACCGGTGCCACCCCCGAGGGGGAAGCGGCAGAGGGCGAAGAGGCAGAGGGGTCGGGCGAGAAGCCAGGCACCGGCCCCGATCCCGCCGGGTCCGACATGTGGATCTCCGAGGTGAGCGGCGAGACCGCCGTCCAGATGCGCTGGACCGAGCAGCCCGGCCGCACGGTCCTGCTGGCCGCAGGCGTCGGCGAGGGCGCGGAGGCGCCAACGCTGGAGTTCACCTGGCCTCGCCCCGTGAACACCCCGTTCCTGTGGCCCGGTGTGCTGGGCGGTGGCTTCCTCCTGATCCTCGGCGTCTTCCTGGCCATCGGCGCACGTCGTAAGAACCGCGGCTCCGGCAAGGGACGCTCGTCGTCCACCGGCCGTGCCCGGAAGGCGGACTCCGACCTGTCGCGCCGGGACACGGTCTTCGAGGTGGACGGCGACCAGTCGAGCCCGGCCGCGCACGAGCCGGCCGCGGCCTTCCCGCCCGCGCTGGGCGACCCTGCCGACGGCGGGACGGCGGTCTACCCGCCTGCCGCCCGAGAGCTGCCGGGCCGTGACACGCCCGAGCGTGGTCGGCCGGAGCGTGGCCCCGAGCGTGGCAGGCCCGGGCACGAGCCCGTACGGCCTCCGGAACGGGGTCTGCCCGAACCCGAGCAGGACCACACGCGCACCTGGGGGCCGCCGGCCCCGTTCGGTGGAGCGGCGCCCATCACCCCGCCCCCGGTTCCCGAGCAGGCTCCCGAACCGGTCGCCGCCCCCGCGGCGTCCGTCCGCGGGATCCGGCGTCGCCGGGGCCAGGCGCCCGGGGCGGCACCCGTGCCCACCGGGCAGCCCCCGGCAGAGCGGACGCCGTTCGGCGCAGGCACACCCGAACAGGCACCGGCCCAGGCGCCGGCCGCCGCACGGGCCGAGCCGGCCGCTCCCGCGGCGCCGGGCAGGCCACTGACCCGACGCGAGATGCGCCTGCGCGAGCAGGCGCAGCTCAGGGCCGCGACGGGCGCCATGCCCACCGTCCCCGCGTCCGAACCCGAACCCGAGCCCGAGCCGGAGACACCGAACAGCCGGGCTGCCGCGTGGCGCCAGACCTGGGGCGTCACCGGGAACGACGGAGGTAACTCATGAGGCGCTCCACGACCCGCGTCACGGCCGTGGTCGCAACCGTGCTCGCCACAGGGCTGCTCACCGGCTGCGCCGAGGAGCTGCCGACCCCGACGCCGGAAGCACCCGTCGCGCAGGCGGTCGTCACGGAGTCCCAGGAACGCAAGATCCTGGACGACGTGGCGAGTGTCGTCGGCAAGGTGACCAAGTCCAGCGAGGCGAAGTCCCTCGGCTCGCGGCTGACCGGTCCGGCGCTCGACATCCGCGAGACGCAGCTCAAGGTCGCCGGCGCCCGCAAGGACAGCGAGCCGCTGACCGACCTGAGCATGGAGATGCAGCAGGTCATCCTGCCGTCGGACCAGGAGTGGCCGCGCAGCAGCTTCGCCATCACGGTGCAGCCGAAGGACCTCACGACGCCGGTCCTGATGGCCTTCGACCAGGCCACCGCGCGCGACCAGTACAAGCTGTGGGGCTGGGTGCGCCTGCTGCCTGGCGTGACCATGCCGCGGTTCGCCGAGGCCCAGCTCGGCAGCCCCGCCGTCCCGCCGGACGACGAGAGCTTGAAGGTGACGCCCGCCGACGCGATCAAGCAGTACGCGTCGGTGCTCACCGTCGACAAGGACTCGAAGTACGCCGACACCTTCAGCGACGACGACCTGCGCCAGTTCTTCCGGGACTACGGCAAGCTCCAGGTCGACGCGATCAACAAGGAGAAGTGCGACGGCGACTTCAAGGTGGAGTACGAGCCGACGAAGGATCCGGTGAAGGCGGTCCGTACGGCAGACGGCGGTGCCCTCGTGATGGCGGCGATGATCAGCCAGGAGACGATCACCGCCAAGGAGGAAGGCTGCGAGATCGGCCCGCCGACCGAGACGACCCAGGCGCTCTGGGGCGACGCCGACGTCAGCAACGTGGTCGAGGTCAACTACAAGGACATCGTGGCGATGTACGTGCCGCCCAAGGACTCGGACGACCAGGTCAGCCTGGTCGGCTACGAGCACGTGCCGAGCTCGGTCTCGAACGGCTGACCAGGCCGGCCAACCGACCAGCAGCCGCCGCTAGGGTGGCCTCCGTGAACCTACGGAGGCCACCCTCGCTGCTTTCCGGAGCGCTGTCCGTCGCCCGACGGCGAAGCGCCCGTCAGCAGGTCGTCCGACGGCGGGGCGCCGCCCGCCTGGTCGTGGCCGGCGCCGTCGCGGTGCTGGTCGCCGGCTGCACCGCGGAGCCGCCGACGCCCGAGGCCGACGCGCCGGTGGTCGCGGCGGTGGTCAGCGAGACCCAGGAGCTGAAGATCCTGGACCGGGTCTCGACGGTCGTGGCCGAGGCGGACCGGGCCGACGAGGCGAGCTCGCTGGCCGCACGGCTGTCCGGGCCGGCGCTCGGCATGCGCGAGGCGGAGCTGAAGCTCGCGGCGGCCCGCGGCGACGACAAGCTGCTGACCAACCTGTCGCTGGAGATGCAGCAGGTGGTGCTGCCGTCCGAGCAGGGCTGGCCGCGCAGCAGCTACGGCATCGGGGTCACGCCGAAGGGCAAGGGCTCGCCGGTCCTCGCGGCCTTCGAGCAGGCATCCGCACGGGAGCAGTACAAGCTCTGGGGCTACGTCCAGCTCCTGCCGGACATCACCATGCCCCGCTTCGCGGAGGCTGCCCTCGGCAGCCCGGCGGTGGCGGCGGACGACACGACGCTCAAGGTCACGCCAGAGGCAGCCGTCGCACAGTACGCGTCGGTGCTGACGCACGACGAGCGCTCTCGGTACGCCGAGGCCTTTCCCGACGACTACCTCCGACGGCTGATCCGGTCGTACGGCGAGCTCCAGGTCGAGGCCATCGAGGCGAAGGACGGCAGGGGCACCTTCGAGATCGAGTACGAGCCGACGGACGACCCGGTCAAGGCGGTCCGTACGGTCGACGGCGGTGCGCTGGTCCTCGGGGCGCTGACCAGCCGGGAGACGGTCCGGGCCGAGGAGAACTGGAAGCTCGGCCCGCCCACGCCGTCGGCGAGGGCGCTGTGGGGCTCCGCCGAGCAGACCAACGTGGTGCGGATCGCCTACCGGGACATCGTCGCCCTGTACGTGCCGCCCAAGGACTCGGACACCCGGATCAGCGCGGTCGGCCACCACCGAGTGCCTTACGACGTCTCGAACGACTGACCGCGGGGCCGGTCAGGTCGCCGCTCGCCGATTCTCGCTGACAGCGGAGTTCGGCGGGTGCGCGCCCGCACGGTCATTAGGATTGCCCCCATGAGCAGTCCGTCCCCTCAGCCCGGGCCCGCCCGGAGCGCACAGCCCGAGTTCGCGGTGCGCGGCGCCGTCGACCTGTCCGCCCTCAGCCGACCCCAGGCCCCGCCGCCCGGTGAGCCCGGCGGCGCCCCCGAAGCCGGTGGCTTCGTGGTGGACGTCAGCGAGGCGAACTTCGAGCAGCTCGTTCGTGACTCGTCCACCTATCCGGTGGTGATGCTGATCTGGATCCCGACCGACCAGGCGAACGCCGAGCTCGGCGGCACGCTGGGCCGCCTCGCCGACGAGTACGGCGGACGGTTCCTCCTCGGCCGCGTCGACGCGCAGGCCTACCCGCAGGTCGCCGCGGCCTTCCAGGTGCAGGGTGTGCCGACGGTGGTGGCCGTGCTGCAGGGCCAGCCCCTGCCGCTGTTCCAGGGCGCCGCGGAGGAGCAGCAGATCCGCGGCGTGCTGGACCAGGTCCTGGCGGCCGCCGAGCAGAACGGCGTCAACGGCCGTGCCCCGGGCGCCGCACCCGCGGCGGCCGAGGCCGAGCAGCCGCTGCCGCCGTTGCCGCCGCTCCACCAGGAGGCGTACGACGCGATCGAGCGCGACGACCTCGACGCCGCCGTTGCCGCCTACGAGAAGGCCCTGCGGCAGGACCCCAAGGACTCGGACGCGACGGCCGGCCTCGCGCAGGTGCGCCTGATGCAGCGCACCCGGGACGCCGACCTCGCCGCGGCGCGCAAGGCCGCTGCGGACGCGCCGTCCGACGTCGACGCCGCGCTCGCCGTCGCCGACCTGGACATGCTGGGCGGCAAGGTGGATGACGCGTTCGCACGTCTGCTCGACCTGCTGCCCGGCGCGGACGCCGACGACAAGGAGAAGCTCCGCGTACGGCTGCTGGAGCTCTTCGAGCTCGCCGGCACGGGGGACCCGCGGGTGAGCAAGGCGCGCAAGCGCCTGGCGATCAGCCTCTACTGACCTGCTCCACCGTTGAGTGCTGGGTTTTTGTGCCGATCGAGGCCTCGGCAGCACAAAAACCCAGCACTCAGCTACGGGGTTCGGGGACGAGGACCAGGGCGCCCAGCGGCGGGACCCGGACCACGGCCGACCACGCGCGGCCGTGGTGGGGTACCGGTTCGGCCTGCACGCGGCCCATGTTGCCCACGCCGGAGCCGCCGTAGACGGTCGCGTCGGTGTTCAGCACCTCGCGCCACACGGAGGCAGCGGTCGGCTCGGCGGCGATGGCACGGGCCTCGGCAGGCTCGACCCGTGAGGGCTCGACGGACGACGAGGCCGTGCCGACCGACGGCGAAGGGGCATCGGCCAGCGGCAGCGTCGGCAGCGGCAGCCGGTAACCCTCGTGGGGCACGCCGGCGAAGTTCACGACCACCACCACCGGGTCGCCCGACCGCGACCGGCGCACGTAGGCCAGCACGTTGTGGTCGGCGTCGTCACCCTCGAGCCACTCGAACCCGGTGTGGTCGAAGTCCAGCTCCCACAGCGCAGGCGTCGCGCGGTAGAGCGCGTTCAGGTCCCGGACCAGGTGCTGCACACCCGCGTGCCCGGCGTCGCCCAGCAGGTCCCAGCGCAGGCCTTCGGACTCGGCCCACTCCGAGTCCTGCGCGAACTCGCACCCCATGAACAGAAGCTGCTTGCCCGGATGGGTCCACTGGTAGGCGAGGAAGGACCGCACGCCGGCGAGCTGCTGCCACCGGTCGCCCGGCATCTTCCCGAGCAGCGACCCCTTGCCGTGCACCACCTCGTCGTGGCTGATCGGGAGCACGAACTGCTCGCTGAAGGCGTACACCAGCGAGAACGTCAGCTCGCCGTGGTGGTAGCGCCGGTTGTACGGGTCCTCGGCCAGGTAGCGGAGGGTGTCGTTCATCCAGCCCATGTTCCACTTCAGGCCGAAGCCCAGCCCTCCGCTGGAGGTCGGGCCGGTGACCTGGGGGAACGCGGTCGACTCCTCGGCGATCATCATGACGCCGGGTGTGCGCCGGTAGGCGGTCGCGTTGGCCTCCTGGATGAAGGCGATGGCCTCCAGGTTCTCCCGCCCGCCGTGCACGTTGGGGGTCCACTCGCCGTCCTTGCGGGAGTAGTCGAGGTAGAGCATGGAGGCGACGGCGTCCACGCGCAGCGCGTCGACGTGGAACTCCTCGAACCAGTAGGTCGCGTTCGCCACCAGGAAGTTGCGCACCTCGCGGCGACCGAAGTCGAAGATCAGCGTGCCCCAGTCCTGCTGCTCGCCGCGCCGGGGGTCGGGGTGCTCGTACAGGGGCGAGCCGTCGAAGCGGGCGAGGGCGAACTCGTCGCGCGGGAAGTGCGCGGGCACCCAGTCGAGGATGACGCCGATCCCCGCCTGGTGGAGCCGGTCCACGAGGTGGCGGAAGTCGTCGGGCGACCCGAACCGCGAGGTCGGCGCGTAGTAGCTGGTGACCTGGTAACCCCACGACCCCCCGTACGGGTGCTCCGCGACGGGCAGCAGCTCGACGTGCGTGAACCCCTGCTCGCTGACGTAGGCGGTGAGCTGCTCCGCGAGCTCGCGGTAGCCGAGGCCCGGCCGCCACGAGCCCAGGTGCACCTCGTACACGCTCAGCGGCCCGGAGTGCGGGTCGGTCGCCGTCCGCGCGGCGATCCACGCGTCGTCGTGCCACTCGTGGCTCGAGGCGGTCACGACGCTCGCCGTCGCGGGCGGCTGCTCCGTCGCCTTGGCGAGGGGGTCCGCCTTCGCGCGCCAGACGCCGTCGGCCCCCAGGATCTCGTACTTGTACCGCAGGCCCGGGCCGACGTCGGGGACGAAGAGCTCCCACACGCCCGTGGAACCGAGCGACCGCATGGGGTGCGTACCGCCCCAGCCGTTGTGGTCGCCGACGAGCCGCACGCCGCGGGCGTTGGGCGCCCACACGGCGAAGGCGACGCCGGCGATGTCGCCCGTCGCGCTCGGGTACCGGTGCAGGTTGGCGCCGAGCACCTGCCAGAGCTGCTCGTGCCTGCCCTCGCCGATCAGGTGCAGGTCCACCTCGCCGAGGGTGGGCAGGAACCGGTACGGGTCGTCGGACGTCCAGGTGTCCGTGCCCGACCGGGTGCGGATGCGGTAGTCGGGGGCGTGTCTGGTCCCGTCGGGGCCCTCTGTCGTCGGCACGACGGCGGCCCACACGCCCGCACCCTGGTGCGTCGCGGCCACCTCTGTGTCACCGCCCGGGCCCGAGGTGGTCACCACCACCTCGTCGGCAAGCGGCCGCAGGGCGCGCACCACCGCCTGGGGCCCATCGAGCAGATGGGGGCCGAGCACGTTGTGCGGATCGTGGTGGGTTCCGGACGCGATAGCGGTCAGGACCTCGAGGTCGACGTCGGGCAGGTCTGCCATGGGTTCACCCTTCCATGAGGAGCAGGTGACGTGCGACACGTCTGGGCCGGTAGGGGTCACGAGGCGAGGACGCGTTCGACGGCGGTCAGCGGGATGTGCATCCACGCGGGCCGGTGCCGGAACTCGTAGACCACCTCGTACAGCGCCTTGTCCAGGACGAGCGCGCGCAGCAGCAGCTCGGCGGTGGCGACGGAGAGCCCGCTGCCGGACGTCGACGCGCCGCTGGCCTCGCGGTACCCCTCGGTGTCTTCTGGTCGGGGCACCGCTTCGCTCCGTTCCGGGCGAGTGCCTCGTTCCTCGGCCCTCACCCTGCTCTGCGCTTCGCGGTACCCCTCGAGAAAGCTGATCTGGGCGTGCCCCGCCCAGTGCGGGTCCGTCGCCTGCCCGACGGCGGCCGCGTAGTCGAGCGACCGGAGCAGCCCTGCGACGTCGCGCAGCGGCAGGTCGGGCGCCACCCGTTCGGACACGGGGCGCTGCGGCTCGCCCTCGAAGTCGAGCACCTTCCAGCCGTCCGGTGAGTAGAGGGCCTGGCCGAGGTGCAGGTCGCCGTGGATGGACTGCAGGGGCACGAGCCCGCCGGCGTGCTCGGCGACGGCGGACAGGCGGTCGCTCACGGCGTCGAACAGCGCGGTGACGCCCGCGCGGTGCGGGGCAAGGTCCGGGACGTCGGCGAACGCCTCGGCGGCGCGCCGCCGCAGCACCCCCATGAAGCTTGCCGGTTCGAGCCCGGGGCCCGGGCCGAGCGCGTCGAGCAGCACGGCGTGCAGCTGTGCGACGACGGCCCCGAGCTCCGCGGCCCGCTCCCCGAAGTCCTCGTCGCGCGACGCGTACGCGCACGCGAGCTCGAAGCCGTCGGTGGCCTCGGTGACCAGCTCCGAGAGCACGGCGAGGTGGGCGAGCGGCGACGCGTCGAGGTCGTCGGGCACCGGCAGCACGACCGCGCCCAGGAACCGGGGCACACCGTCCCACCCGGCGCGGGTCAGGGCCTCCGGGATCACGACGTCCGGGTGCGGGCCCAGCGCCACGGTCCGCAGGATCTTGAGCATGCCGCCCCGACCCCCGTGCGCGGACAGGGTGGGAAGCATCACCGACGTGTTGGACTGCTCGCCGGAGATGCGACGCGCGCCGGCGAGCTCGGCGCAGTCCTCCGGCTCGCACGCCTCCGGCAGGGCGGCGGTGAGGTAGGCGTGCCAGGCGGCGGGGTGGACCCCGCCGTCGTGCACCGTCGCGGTGCCGGACGCCGTCGCCACCGTACCGATCAGGCCCGCCGCCTCGGTCTCGGCGGTGTCGGCCTCCGGCTCCGCCGTGGGGGTCAGGACCAGCGGGACCTGGATCACCAGCGAGTCGGAGCCCGCGGCGAGGCCGGGGCCGGCCAGCCGCAGGAGGGCGACGACGACGTCGGCGACCCCCGGGAAGGTGACGGTGAGCCACGGCTCGTGCGTCACCCCCTCGGCGGGCACCGGGTACCAGCGCTGCTGGGGCAGCCACGTGTCGAGCAGCCGCAGCACCTCCGGGGGGAGGTGCGCGGCCCCTGGGGAGACGTGGACGAGTCGCGCGGGGCTCACACCTCTCGCGCCTGCCCTGCCGTGTCGTCGGCCTCCGCCCGCGTCGGCGGGGCCAGCACCAGCCAGTAGAAGTCGCGCGCACCCCACGTCATGGTCAGGATCCCGTCGTCGCCGACGCTCGGGAACCCGGCGCCGCCGAACACGTCGGTGAGCGTCCAGCCGGCGTAGCCGGCCAGCTTGACCGTGGACGAGCGCGCCGTCGCGGACAGGTTGGCGGCCACCAGGATGGTCTCCTCGGCGGAGGACCTGGTGAACGCGATGACCGACTCGTCGTTGCAGTCGAGCGCCGTGAAGTCGCCGGTCCCGAACGTGGGGTGCAGGCGCCGGAACGCCAGCATGTTGTGCATCCAGTGCAGCAGCGACGTCGGCTGCGCGAGCTGCGCCTCGACGTTCGTGTGCTGGTAGTGGTGCACCAGCGACTGGACGAGCGGCAGGTAGAGCTTGCCCGGGTCGGCGGTGGAGAAGCCGGCGTTGCGGTCCGGCGTCCACTGCATGGGGGTGCGTACCGCGTCGCGGTCGGGCAGCCAGATGTTGTCGCCCATGCCGATCTCGTCGCCGTAGTAGAGGCACGGGGTGCCCGGCAGCGAGAGCAGCAGCGCGTTGGCCAGCTCGATCTCCTTGCGGGCGTTGTCCAGCAGCGGCGCGAGCCGCCGCCGGATGCCCACGTTGGCTCGCATCCGCGGGTCGGGGGCGTACCAGCCGTACATGCTCGCGCGCTCCTCCGTGGACACCATCTCCAGGGTGAGCTCGTCGTGGTTGCGCAGGAACGTGCTCCACTGGCCACCCGCGGGGATCGCGGGGGTGTCCGCCAGGATCTCCAGGAGCTGGCGGGCCCGCTGGTCGCGGATCGCGTAGAAGATCCGGGGCATCACGGGGAAGTGGAAGCACATGTGGCACTCGGGCTCGTCGTCCGTGCCGAAGTACTCCACCACGTCCGCCGGCCACTGGTTGGCCTCGGCGAGCAGGATGCGGCCCGGGAACTCCGTGTCCACCATGCGCCGAACCGTGCGCAGGAACCCGTGCGTCTCGGGCAGGTTCTCGCAGTTGGTGCCCTCGGCCTCGAACAGGTACGGCACCGCGTCCAGGCGGAAGCCGTCCACGCCGAGCTGCAGCCAGAACCGTGCGACGTCGAGCATCGCCTCGACCACGCGCGGGTTCTCGAAGTTAAGGTCGGGCTGGTGGCTGAAGAACCGGTGCCAGAAGTACTGCCGCCGCACCGGGTCGAAGGTCCAGTTCGACGTCTCGGTGTCCACGAAGATGATGCGCGCGCCCTCGTACCGCGTGGGGTCGTCGCTCCACACGTAGAAGTCGCCGTACGGGCCCTCCGGGTCGGCACGCGAGGCCTGGAACCACGGGTGCGCGTCGCTGGTGTGGTTCATGACCAGGTCGATCACCACGCGGATGCCGCGTTCGTGCGCCGCGGTGATCAGGTCGCTGAAGTCCGAGATGGTGCCGAACTGCGGCGAGACGGCCGTGAAGTCCGCGACGTCGTACCCGCCGTCGCGCAGCGGCGACGGGAAGAACGGCGGCAGCCAGAGGCAGTCGACGCCCAGCCACTCGAGGTAGTCGAGCCGTTCGACGAGCCCGCGCAGGTCGCCGGTCCCGTTGTCGCCCGAGTCGGAGAACGACCGGATCATGACCTCGTAGAAGACGGCCTTCTTGTACCACTCGGGGTCGTTCGACAGCCCCTTGCGCCGGGCGTCGACGCGTGGCTGTCGACGGGGTGGCAGCGCCTGGACCGGCACCGGCACCGACGGCGGGTTCGGCATGCTGGGCCGTTCGGGCTGTGCGCCGTCGGCCCGAAGCGGATGACCCTCTGGCGGCCCGACGGCGGGGCCACCCGGTCCGAACGTCGTCATGCTGGACCCACCTGGAGGACGTGTGCCACGCGGACCTGCGGGTCGAGCCGTACCCAGGGATGCGCTCCCCAGCCGTAGGTCTCGCCGGACAACAGGTCGTGTGCCACGAAGAACGGGGCATTGTCGTCGCCCTCGGGAGCGCTGAGGCCGAGGGCGGAAAGGTTCAGGTGCACTACAGACTCCTGTGCGTTCCGGGGGTCCAGGTTCAGCACGACCACGACCACGTCGTCGTGCCGTGGGGCACGCCGATCGTTGCCCCCTGCACTCATGGTGCGGCCCTGGGGCTTCGCTGTCGCGCGCGAGAGACGATCAGCGGGGATCCGGCGCGAGAACGCGACCACGTTGCTGTTCGTCGTCGGATGGATCGTCAGGTTTCGGAGCTGCTGGAGCGCCGGGTGCGCCCGGCGGATCTCGTTGAGCTTGCCCAGCAGGAGCGCGATCCCGTACTCGTCGGCACGCTCCCACTCCCTGGGCCGGTACTCGTACTTCTCGTTGTCTATCTGCTCCTCGGCACCGGGCCGCGGGGTGTTCTCCACGAGCTCGTAGCCCGAGTAGATGCCCCAGGTGGGCGAGCCCGTCGCGGCCAGCACCGCGCGTACGGCGAAGGCCGCTACACCACCCTCGCTCAGGTAGGGCGGCAGGATGTCGTGGGTCGTGGGCCAGAAGGACGGGCGCATCACCGACCCCTGCGGCCCGCTGACCTCTGCCAGGTACTCCTCGATCTCCTCCTTGGTGTTGCGCCAGGTGAAGTAGCTGTACGACTGGTGGAACCCGACCCGCGCCAGCGTCTGCATCATCGCCGGCTTGGTGAACGCCTCCGACAGGAAGATGATCTCGGGGTTCGTCGCGTGCACCTGGGCGAGGAGCCACTCCCAGAAGTTGACCGGCTTGGTGTGCGGGTTGTCGATCCGGAACAGGGTGACGCCCCGGTCGATCCACGTGCGGAAGACGTCCAGCATCGCCGCGTACAGGCCTTCGGGATCGGTGTCGAAGCTGAGCGGGTAGATGTCCTGGTACTTCTTGGGCGGGTTCTCCGCGTAGGCGATGGACCCGTCGGCGCGGATGACGAACCACTCGGGGTGCTCGGTGACCCAGGGATGCTCGGGTGACGCGTTGAGGGCGATGTCGAGCGCCACCTCAAGCCCTTGTTCACGGGCCGCCGAGACGAAGTCCTTGAAGTCCTTCTCCGTCCCCAGGTCCGGGTGGATGGCGTCGTGCCCGCCGTCCGCCGACCCGATCGCGTACGGGCTGCCCGGGTCACCCGGCTCCGCGACCAGCGTGTTGTTGCGGCCCTTGCGGAACGTGCTGCCGATGGGGGAGATCGGCGTCAGGTAGACGACGTCGAACCCCATCGCCGCGATGGCAGGCAGCCTCTTCGCGGCGGTCCGGAACGTGCCGGACACCCACGTGCCGTCCTTCTTCTGGTACGCACCCTCCGACCGGGGGAACATCTCGTACCAGGACCCGGCCAGTGCCAGCCGCCTGGACACCCGCAGCGGGTAGGTGTCCGACGCCGAGACCAGCTCCCGCAGGGGCGCGCGCCGCAGGGCCTCGGTGACCTCTGGCGACGTCGCCACCGCGAACCGGGCCTCCGCCGGCCGGGACGCGTCGCCCAGTGCCCGCCGCGCCGCCGTCAGGGCCCGTGCGGCACGGGTGGTGCGGCCCTGGGCGACCAGGGCGTCGTCCGGCACCAGGCGGCAGATCCTGTCGAACAGCCGAACGCCCTCGGCGAGCATCAGCTCGGTGTCGATGCCGGCGGCGATCTTGATCCCAGCGTCGTGCACCCAGGTCGCGTACGGGTCCGACCATCCCTCCACCCGGAACGACCAGTCGCCCTCGGCGTCGGGCTGCAGGAAGCCGCGGAAGCGGTCCAGACCCGGGGAGACGTCGACCATCGGGGCCCACGAGTGGTCGGATCCGTCCGGGGCGACGAGCACAGCGGTCGCGGCGACGGCGTCGTGCCCCTCACGGAAGACCGTCGCCTCGATCGGGACCACCTCCCCGACCACCGCTTTCGCAGGCCACCGTCCGGCCTCGACGACGGGGGAGACCTCGAGGACGGGGATGCGGCCGATCCGGCCGGGAGTCGTGTGCGGGCTCACCGGAACACGCTATCGACCGATACGGGGGACTCGCCTTCCGGGCGCGCCGGGTTTCGAAACTGTCCTGTGGAGGTACGCGGCGACGCCCTGATGACGCCGTGACGACACAGCCGTGACGGCGCCGCCGTGCTGACCCGCGCGGACCAGATCTCATATCCCACCAGGCGAGGTGTGCTCGCTCGGACATGTGCGTAGGCTTCGTCCAGTGAGAGCGATCCGCAGATTCACCGTCCGCACGGTCCTCCCCGAGCAGCTCGCGGCGCTCGACGAGCTGGCCCAGAACCTTCGCTGGTCCTGGCACGCGCCGACGCGCGAGCTGTTCGCGAGCATCGACCCAGAGCTCTGGTCCGACGTCCGGGGCGATCCCGTCGCCCTGCTCGCCGCGCTCGGCTCCGAACGCCTGGCGGCGCTCGCTGCCTCCGAGGAGTTCACCGGCCGGGTGCGTGCCGCGTCGGACGACCTCCACCGCTACCTGCGGGACCCGCGGTGGTACCAGGGGCAGACGACGACGTCGGGCGGCGAGCTGCCGCGCGCCATCGCCTACTTCTCGCCGGAGTTCGGCATCACCTCGGTGCTGCCGCAGTACTCGGGCGGCCTCGGCATCCTGGCGGGTGACCACCTGAAGAGCGCCTCCGACATGGGCGTGCCCATCGTTGGCGTCGGCCTGCTGTACGGGGCCGGCTACTTCCGGCAGTCGCTGACCCGCGACGCCTGGCAGGTGGAGACCTACCCGCTGCTCGACCCGGACGGCCTGCCGCTCGCGGTCCTGCGCGAGGAGGACGGCACCCCCGCGCTCATCTCGCTCGACCTGCCCGGCGGCCGCAAGCTGCACGCGCACGTCTGGGTCGCCGCCGTCGGCCGGGTGCCGCTGCTGCTGCTCGACTCGAACGTGCCGGAGAACGACGACGCCGCCCGCAAGGTCACCGACCGCCTCTACGGCGGCGGCGGCGAGCACCGCCTGCAGCAGGAGCTGCTGCTCGGCGTGGGTGGCGTGCGCGCGCTGCGCGCCTGGTCACGCCTCACCGGCGCGCCGGACCCGGAGGTCTACCACACCAACGAGGGCCACGCCGGCTTCCTCGGGGTGGAGCGCATCCGGGAGCTCGTCGGGTCCGGCCTGAGCGTCGGCGAGGCGCACGAGGCGGTACGCGCCGCGACGGTGTTCACCACGCACACGCCGGTCCCCGCTGGGATCGACCGGTTCCCGAAGGACCTGGTCAGCACCTACTTCGGCGGCGACAACGCGATGGACGGCGTGCCGCTGGAGAGCGTCCTGGCGCTCGGCTCCGAGGACTACGACGGCGGCGACCCGACAGTGTTCAACATGGCGGTGATGGGCCTGCGGCTCGGCGGCCGGGCGAACGGCGTCTCGCTGCTGCACGGCCAGGTCTCGCGGGAGATGTTCGAGGGCCTGTGGCCAGGGTTCGACGCGCGGGAGGTGCCGATCAGGTCGGTCACCAACGGTGTGCACTCGCCCACCTGGGTCGCGCCGCGGCTGGCCGCCGTCGAGGCGGAGCGGATGGGGCTGGACCAGATCACGGCGCCCGAGGCGTCGGCCGGCTGGCTCGACCCGAGCAGGGTGTCCGACGCCGAGCTGTGGGCCCTGCGCGGCGAGCTGCGCGGCGAGCTCGTGGCCGAGGCCCGGCGCCGGGTGCGCAAGTCCTGGCGCGAGCGCGGCGCGTCCCCTGCCGAGCTCGGCTGGGTCGACGACGTGCTGTCGCCCGACGTTCTCACCATCGGCTTCGCCCGCCGGGTGCCCACCTACAAGCGGCTCACGCTCATGCTGCGTGACACGGAGCGGCTCAAGGCGCTCCTGCTGCACCCCGAGCGGCCCGTGCAGCTCATCGTGGCGGGCAAGTCGCACCCGGCCGACGACTCCGGCAAGCGGCTCATCCAGCAGCTCGTCCGGTTCGCCGACGACCCGGAGGTGCGGCACCGCATCGTCTTCCTGCCGAACTACGACATCGGCATGGCGCAGTCGCTGTACCCGGGCTGCGACGTCTGGCTGAACAACCCGCTGCGGCCGCTGGAGGCCTCCGGGACCTCCGGCATGAAGAGCGCGCTCAACGGCGGCCTGAACCTCTCCATCGAGGACGGCTGGTGGGCCGAGTGGTACGACGGCGAGAACGGCTGGGGCATCCCGACGGCTGACGGCGTCGAGGACGCCGACCGCAGGGACGACCTGGAGGCCGCCGCGCTGTACGACCTCGTGGAGTCCCAGGTGGCGCCCGCGTTCTACGACCGGACCGACGGGGTGCCGGGCCGCTGGCTCGAGATGGTGCGGCACACGCTGGCGACGCTCGGCCCGAAGGTGCAGGCCACGCGCATGGTCGGCGAGTACGTGCACGGGCTGTACGCCCCGGCCGCCGAGGCCGGGCGCCTGCTCGCCACCGACGGTTTCGCCGCAGCGAAGGACCTGGCGGGCTGGAAGGCGCACGTGCGGAGCTCGTGGTCCCAGGTGCGGGTGGACCACGTGGAGTCCGCGGGGATCGGCGAGGCGGTGCAGGTGGGCGACCGGCTCACCGTGCGCGCCTACGTCTCGCTCGGCCCGCTCTCGCCCGACGACGTGGACGTCCAGGTGGTGCACGGCCGCGTGACCGAGGCCGACGTCATCGAGGAGTTCGCTGCCGAACCGCTCGCGCTCACCGAGTCCTACGAGGCCGGGCGGCACGCGTTCGGCGGCGAGGTGGAGCTCGACACGTCCGGTCCGTTCGGCTACACGGTCCGCATCGTGCCGCGGCACCAGCACCTGACGAGCGTCGCGGAACTCGGCCTCGTGGCCAACGCCTGACGCCGTCGGCGATCCGTCGGCGGTCCGTCGGACGTGGGAGTGGCCGTCTTCTCGGGAGCGAGAGGGCGGCCACTCCTGTGTTCGCCGCCTGTGACGTGCCCAGGATGTGCCCGGTTCTTCCGGCCGCCGATTAGGCGAAGTGGGTGTCGGGTGGGGAGAGTGGTCCCATGAAGATCAACGTGGACCAGGACGCCTGCTGCGGCGCCGGCCAGTGTGTGCTGCTCGCCCCCGAGGTGTTCGGTCAGGACGAGGACGACCGGGTCGTCCTGCTGGACGAGCGCCCGGGCCCGGAGCTCGACTTCGCCGTGCAGGAGGCAGTGAGCATGTGCCCGACGGGCGTCATCTGGGTGGACCAGAACGCCTGACGGGCCTCGGCGGGATCGGCTTGGCGGTCTCGATCTCGGCGGCCGCGACGGAGACCTCTTCCGGCTCCCCGCGGCCGGGTACCGGATCGGTGCGCAGCCGCAGTCCGGCGTCGGACACGTCCACGACGAAGCCGATCAGGTCCGTCCAGCGGTGTGCCGTCCCGCCGTCGGACACGACAGGGCCGGACGGCGCCAGCCGGCGTCGGACCACCACTCGCGTGCCCGGCCGCAGGGCGCGCCAGCCACCGGCCGGAGCGGGCGGTGTAGCGAATGTCACGTAGGTTCTCTTTCCGCTGCGTGAGACCGGTGGGGATCTGCGGGTCTCCCGGGAGATACTAGGATCGCGCCGCCGGATTCGTACCGCGGTCCGCATCGTGCATGATCCTCAAGTCCGGAAGTGGAAGGACACCCTCGAAGTGACCTACGTGATCGCTCAGCCATGCGTCGACGTCAAGGACCGGGCATGCATCGAGGAGTGTCCCGTGGACTGCATCTACGAGGGCAGCCGCTCCCTGTACATCCACCCCGACGAGTGCGTGGACTGCGGTGCCTGCGAGCCGGTCTGCCCGGTGGAGGCCATCTACTACGAGGACGACGTCCCCGACGAGTGGAAGGACTACTACCGCGCGAACGTCGAGTTCTTCGACGACCTCGGCTCGCCCGGTGGTGCCGCGAAGATGGGCGTCATCGAGAAGGACGACCCGATGATCGCGGCCCTCCCGCCCCAGGCCTGACGGCCGGGACATGGGTCTGCACGACCTGACCGACCTGCCGTACCCCTGGGACTCGATCGCCGGCATCACGGCGACGGCCAAGGCCCACCCGGGCGGTCTGGTCGACCTGTCCATGGGCACGCCCGTCGACCCGACGCCCGAGGTCGTGCGGCAGGCGCTCGAGGCGGCGTCGAACGCGCCGGGCTACCCGCTGACGGCGGGTACACCTGCGCTGCGCCAGGCCGTCGCGGACTGGTTCGCCCGACGGCGGGGCGTGCCCGGCCTCGACCCCGTCGCCGTGCTGCCGACGATCGGCTCCAAGGAGCTGGTCGGCCTGCTGCCCTCGCTGCTCCACCTCGGACCGGGCGACGTCGTCGTGCACCCGGCTGTCGCCTATCCGACGTACGTGGCGGGCATCCGGGCGGCAGGAGCCACACCGCTGGCGACCGACGACGTCGCCGACTGGGCCGGCCGGGACGACGTCCGCATGGTGTGGGTCAACTCTCCGGGGAACCCGACGGGCCGGGTGCTGGACGTCGAGGCCCTGCGTGCGGTGGTGGAGGCCGCGCGCGCCATCGGCGCCGTCGTCGTCTCCGACGAGTGCTACGCGGAGCTGGCGTGGGAGACCCCCTGGGCCGAGGACGGCGTCCCGTCGGTCCTCGACCCGCGCGTGTGTGACGGTTCCCACGACGGGCTGCTCGCGGCGTACTCCCTGTCCAAGCAGTCCAGCATCGCGGGCTACCGGGCGGCGTTCCTCGCCGGTGACGCCGCGCTGATCGCGGACCTCACGCAGACCCGCAAGCATCTCGGCCTCATCGTGCCGGCTCCGGTGCAGGCCGCGATGACGGCAGCGCTGTCCGACGACGAGCACGTCGCGGCGCAGCGCGAGGTCTACGGCGCCCGGCGCCGGGCGCTGACCGCCGCGGTCGTCGCGGCAGGGCTCGTCGTGGAGGAATCAGGAGCAGGCCTGTACCTCTGGGTGGCGGCGCCGGACGGGCGTTCCGGCCTGCAGATCGCCGAATGGTTCGCGGACCGCGGCATCCTTACCGCGCCCGGCCACCTCTACGGCGACAACGAGCACACGCGAGTGGCGCTGACCTCCACTGACGCGCAGATTGCCGATGCTGTGGCACGCCTCACAGAGGCTTGACCGACGGATTGGAAAAAAAAGAGCAGGGCGCGATACTGTCGTGGCCCCAGGTCGACGCTGCCCGTGAATTTCCTTCACCGCAGTTTCACAGCAGTGTCCCTCGTGCGCCATTCAGGAAGGAAGACATGACCTCCACACCGGTGGACGGCTCGAGCCGCGTCGAGCTCGCCGTCAACGGAACCTCTCACGCCCTGCCTGTCGTCGCCGCGAGCGAGGGGAACGACGGCATCGTCGTGTCGTCGCTGCTCAAGGACACCGGCCTGGTGACGGTCGATCCGGGCTTCATGAACACGGCGTCGTGCGAGTCGGCGATCACGTACATCGACGGTGACGCGGGCATCCTGCGCTACCGCGGGTACCCGATCGACCAGCTCGCCTCGGGCTCCGGCTTCCTCGAGGTGGCCTACCTGCTCATCTACGGCGAGCTGCCGAGCGCCACGGAGCTGGCCGCGTTCACCGAGCGGGTCAACCGTCACACGCTCGTGCACGAGGACTTCCGCACGTTCATGGGCACCTTCCCCCGGAACGCGCACCCGATGGCCGTGCTCGCTTCCGCGGTGAACGCGCTGGGCACGTTCTACCCCGAGTCGCTCGACCCCGGGGACGACGACCAGGTCGACCTGGCCACGGTGCTGCTGCTCGCCAAGACGCGCACCATCACGTCCTACCTGCACCGTCGCCGGGTCGGCGAGCCGCTGCTGTACCCGGACTACTCGCGCGGGTACGTCGAGGACTTCCTGCGCATGACGTTCGCGACGCCCTACGAGGCGTACGAGGCGGACCCCACCGTCGTCGACGCGCTGGAGAAGCTGCTGATCCTGCACGCGGACCACGAGCAGAACTGCTCCACGTCGACCGTGCGCGTGGTCGGCTCGTCCAACGCGGACCTGTACTCGTCGGTGGCCGCCGGCGTGAACGCGCTGTCCGGCCCGGCGCACGGCGGCGCCAACGAGGCGGTGCTGACCATGCTGGAGAAGATCCGTTCCGGCGGGGAGACCGTCGCGACGTTCATGGACAAGGTCAAGAACAAGCAGGACGGCGTGCGGCTGATGGGCTTCGGCCACCGCGTGTACAAGTCCTACGACCCGCGCGCCGCGATCGTGAAGAAGTCCGCCGACGAGGTGCTGGAGAAGCTTGGCGCCAAGGACGAGCTGCTCGACATCGCGCGCGGCCTCGAGGAGATCGCCCTCTCGGACGACTACTTCGTCGAGCGCAAGCTCTACCCGAACGTCGACTTCTACACCGGCCTCATCTACAAGGCCATGGGCTTCGAGCCGGCCATGTTCACGCCGCTGTTCGCGCTGGGCCGCATGCCCGGCTGGATCGCCCAGTGGCGCGAGATGAAGAAGGACCCGCAGACGAAGATCGGCCGCCCGCGCCAGGTGTACACCGGCGCGACGGAGCGCCCGTTCGTCCCGGCCGGGATGCGCTGAGGAGCCAGGCTGCGCGCTCAGCCCTCGTCGGAGCGGCGGCTTTGCTGAGTGATTGGGCCCAGAACTCACGTGAGTTCTGGGCCCAATCACTCAGTGAGGGCCATCGGCATCGGTGCGTGATCGGATCGTTGCTCTGGGCTCCACAAATTTCGTAGTCCGTGTCACAGGCCACGGCTAGTTTGGCCCCGTGAGTCGAGCCACCCTCCTTGCCCGCCGGTCCACGGCGCACCGTGGGCTGCTCGCGCTCGTCTGGCTGCTGGTGGCGGTGCTCACGGGTGCCCTCGGCGTGACCGTCGGCTGGACGCAGGCCGCCGCCACCGCCGGTGCCCGTGACGGGCTCGCGGCCGCGGAGCCGTCCGGCCGCGCGCTGCAGCTCGCCACCCGGATGGCGGACGGCGACGCGGCCGACGCGCAGGACGCCAAGGTCCAGCAGGTGCTCGCGGACCTGCTCGACGGCGTGCCGCACCGGGTCGCCTACGACGTGCGGACCGAGCCGCAGTACACGCGGGGCGGTGAGGGGCAGGACCTGGGCCGCTGGTCGGTGGCGCTGCTCCCGGCCTCGTCGCGCGCCGAGACGCTGGCCGGCGGTGGCGCCTCGGGTGTCACCCTGGCGGACGGCGCCTGGCCCGTCGGCCCCGACGAGGCGGCGGTGCAGGCCGACGCCGCTCAGGCCGCCGGCCTGAGCGTCGGCGACACCGTTCGCCTCGGCGTCGACCCGGACAGCCCCACCGCTACCGGCACGCCGGTCACCATCGCCGCGACCTGGCGGATCACCGACCCCGACGACGCGGTCTGGCTCGGCGACCCCGCGACGCTGACCGGCTCGGACGGCGCCTACCCCGGCCCGGTGGTGGTGAGCCAGGAGACCTTGGCCGGCCTGGACACCGACCCGTTCGCCCGCTGGACGGTCGTGCCCGACGGCGCGGCGGTCACCCCCGCGCACCTGCCCGCCCTCGCGGCGCTCGCCGCCGGGATCGAGGGCGGTCTGGGCGAGGACACGTCCGTCGCGCCCCGCGGTCTGACCGTCGTGGGAACGCTCGGCACGACGGCTGCCGACCTCGTGGCCGCGCTGGACGCGGCGGACGCCGTCGCCCTGGTGCCGCTCTGCCTGCTGGCGCTGGTGGGCCTGGTCGCGCTGGTGCAGGTGGCGCGGCTGCTGGCCGCCACGAGGGAGGGGGAGGTAGCGCTGCTCGTCTCGCGCGGAGCCTCGCCCGGGACGGTGACGGCGGCCGCCGTAGTGGAGGGCGTCCTGCTGGCGCTGACGGCCGCCGCGGCGGGCGGGACCGCCGCATGGGCCGCGCTGGAGATCGTCGCAGCGTCGGACACCGGGGCCGCCGCCCCCGGGGCGACACCGGTGGCGGTGGCGCTCGCGATGGCCGTCGTGGCGGCCGCGACGCTCGCCCTGGTCGCGGCGCTGCAGGCGCAGGCGGCGGTCCGGAGACAGGTGACCGACCGCTCGGGACGCGTACGCCAGGTGGCCGCGCTGGGCACGGTGGTGCTGACGGTGGCCGCCGCGGCGGTCAGCGTCAGCCAGCTGCTGCGCTACGGCTCCCCGCTCCTGACCACCCCCGGCGGTGCGCGCACCGACCTCACGGCAGCAGCGGCACCGGCCCTCGTGCTGGCCGCGCTCGCCGTGGCGGCGATGGCCGTGCTCGGCCCGGCCACCCGGCTGTGGGCGGCGCTCGCCGGCCGGTCGCGCGGCGTCGTCGGGCCGCTGGCGGCCCGGCAGGTGGCCCGGCGGCTCGTCGTCTACGTGGTGCCGGTGGTCCTGCTCGTGCTCGCGGGCGGTGCCGCGACCCTGGCCGGCGGGTACACCGGCACCGCCGAGCGGCTGCGAGCCGACGTCGACGTGCTCGCCAACGGCGCCGACGTGCGGGTCACGGCACCGGAGAACGGGCCCCTCGACCCGGCGCCGTACCTGCTGGGCGGGCCGGGTACCGACACAGCCGGCCCGGACGCCGTCGCCGCGGCGCCCGCGCTGGCCACCACCGCCTACTCCGACGGGCGCCCGGTCACGATGCTCGCGCTGCCGGCGGCCGCGCTGCCCGCCGTGATGCGCGCCCCGACCGAGGTGCTCGACGTCGACCGGGTGGCCGCCGACCTGGCCGGCGACCCGTTCGCGACGGCGCCCGTCCTGCCCGACGACGCCCGCGACGTCCGCCTCACGATGAGCGGCTGGATCCGGCCGGCGCCGGGCGTGACGACGTCGGGTGGGCCCTCGCACGAGCTGGACATGTCGCTGGTGCTCGCCGCGCCCGACGGGACCCTCGCCACGCTCGACCTCGGACAGCTCGCAGAGGGCGACGGGACCGGCGACACCCTCGGCCCGGACCTGACCACGCACGAGCTGTCCGCAGTGGTGCCTCCGCCCCCGGCAGGCCAGGCCTGGCACGTCGCCGCCCTCGACCTGGACACCCGGCCGGGCTGGTGGCTCGCCGACGCGAGGCTGAGCGTCGTCGGGCTCACCGCCGGCGGGGAGCCCCTGGAAGTCGCCGGGTGGACACCGTCCGACCTGCTCGACGGCCCCGCTGGGCTGGAGCTGAGCCCCGACGCGCCGCCCGGCGAGGCAGAGCTCAGCATGCCGCTCGGTGACGGCGCGGCGGGGGCCAGCAGACTGCGCCTCCTGACCACACCCGAACCGGCCCCGGTCCCGCTGCTCGTCTCCTCCTCGCTGACGGAGGAGCTGGGCATCGAGCCGGAGGAGCCGTTCGAGCTGACCCTCGGCGGAACACGTCTGGCGGTCGTTGCCGTCGGGTCGTCGGGCACGGTGCCCGGCGCGCTCGAGCCGTACGCCGCCCTGCTGGACCGGGGCGCGCTCGCTGCCGCGCTGGTCCGTGAGGTCAAGGAACCGGCGCTGACGAGCGAGGTCTGGCTGGCCGCGGGACCGCCAGGCGCCGCGGCACCCGCCGCCGCCGTGACCCGGCTGGCCGAGGAGGTGACCGTCGCGGCAGAGGCCACCAGTGCGACCGTCCGCGACCGGCCGGATGTCACGACGCCCGGCCAGGGCACCACGGCGACGGCCGTACCCGTGCGGGTCTCGTTCTGGCTCGCCGCCGCGGGAGCGACAGTGCTCGCCCTCGCGGGAGTGCTCGCGGTCGCCGTCGCGACCCTGCGCCAGCGGCGCGGCGAGGTGATCGTGCTGCGCGCCGTCGGGCTCGGCCCGGCGGCCCAGGCCAGGGCACGGTCCGCCGAGCTGGTCTCCGTCGGCCTGGTGGCGCTCGCGGTGGGCGCCGTCGCAGGCTGGTGGGTGGCACGGTTCGTGGTCGGCGGCCTCGCGGCCGCGACGCTCACCGGCATCTCCGCCGCACCACCGGCCCGGTTCGTCCTGGAGACCGCTGGAACCGGCCTGGTGCTGGCCGCCGCGGTGGCCGGCCTCGTCCTGGTGGCGGCAGGGGTGGGCGGGCGCGTCGCCGGGCAGGCCCGCGACACCACCTACCGGGAGGAGGTCCGCTGATGGGCGCACTGTCCGGACTAGGTCTGCTCGCGCGGCGGCAGCTCCGCACGTCCTGGGGTGCCACCGCGACGCTCGGCGTCGTCGCGTTCCTCGCGGCCGGGGTGCTGTCGACCGCGCCGCGCGCCGTCGCCACCATGCACGCGGACCAGGTCGCCTACGAGACGGCGGCGGCCTCCGGCCTCTCCAAGGACGTGATCTCGGTGGTCGGGGCGGTTCCCGGGGAGCCGCCGGGCGGGATGTACTACGTCCCCGGTGAGGAACCCGCCGCGGACACCCCCGTCGAGCCCGACTGGTCACCGTTCCTCGCCAACCTCGACGCCGTGCGCGCCGAAGTACCGGAGCCGCTGCGCTCGGCGATGGGTGCGCCGGACTTCCACGTGAGCGCCACCGAGCTCGCCTACACGGACCCGGTGCCGGCCTCGGAGCTGGCCGAGGCCAAGATCCTGCTCCGCGCGGCTCCCGGCCTGGCGGACCGGACCGACCTCGTCGAGGGGAGCTGGCCCGTGGCGACACCGGCCGGTGGCGACCGGCCGTTCGAGGTCGCGGTGTCGCGCGCCGTCGCCGACGCCTACGGCTGGGAGCTCGGCGGACGGTACGAGACGCTCGGCGGCTCGGGTGTGGTCGCCCTGGCGGACCGTTACCCGAGCCTGGTCGTGACGGGCATCTTCGACGCCGGTGATCCCGACGCCGACTACTGGTTGCACAACAGCCTCGGCGCACGGGCCTCCCTGATCAACGACCCGAACCGCGGCCTGCTCGGTACGGCCGCCGTCTATGTCAGCCCGGCGATGATCGTGCCCCTGACCCTCGGGTACGCCGAGACCCGTATCTGGTACCCGGTCAGCACCGACGACGTGACGGCGGACGCCGTGCCGGAGCTCCTGTCCCAGGTCAACGGGCTCTCGGCCAAGGTGATCCCCGTGGCGGCCGGCCCCGACGACCCCACGCCGATGCAGCTTCGGCCCGACAGCCGGCTCAGCGAGATCCTGGACCGCCTGCTCGCGCAGCGGACCGGTGTCGACGCGATAGTGGCGGTCCTCGCCGTCGGACCGCTCGGCGCGACCGTCGCCGTGCTGGCCCTGGGCGCCCGGCTCGTCGTGGACCGGCGCCGCTCGGCCCTCGCGCTGCTGCGCGCCCGCGGAGCGTCAGGGGCCCAGCTCCGCCTGCTCATGGGGGGCGAAGGACTCGTCGTCGGGCTCGGCTCGGCGGCCGTCGGGTTCGCGGCGGGCCTCGCGCTGTCGGCCGCGCTCGGGATGGACGCACCGGTGACCGCGAGCCAGGTAGGGCTCGCCCTCGCGGCGGGGCTCGCCCCGGCGGCGGCTCTCGCGCTCGCCACGTCGCCCGCCGGGCTCCGGACGACCCGGGCGGACCTCGCGCCCCGCTCGAGCAGCCGCGTGCGCTGGGTGCTCGAGGTGCTCGTCGTCGCGGGCGCGGCACTCGCGACCTGGCTGCTGCTCTCCCGCGGGGTGGTGGCCGGCTCGGGTGCGGGCTCCGGCGTCGACCCGCTGGTGGCCGCCGCGCCGCTGCTGGTCTCCCTCGCCCTCACCCTGCTCGCCGTGCGGGCCTACCCGTGGATCGCGCTGGCGGTCGAGCGCGCGCTCGCGCCGCGCCGCGACCTGGTGCCGTTCCTCGGGGCCGCCCGCGCCACGCGTGACCCGGCGGGCGGACCCGTGCCCGCGGTGGCGCTGGTGCTCGCCGTGGCCGTCGCGGCGACGTCAGCGGTGCTGTACTCGACGGTCTCCGGCGGCGTGGTCCGCGAGGCCTGGCGCGCGACCGGCGCCGATCTCCGGATCTCCGGCCCGATGGTCGACGAGCCGGTGGCCGAGCAGATCGCCGCGCTCGACGGCGTCGAGGTGGTGGTCCCGGTCGGCGAGGTCGGCGACGGCGTCCTGCAGGGCGAGGGGGCCTCCTCGAACGCGGAGACCCGCCGTGCGGAGATCTACACCGTTGACGCGGCAGCGCTCGCGACCGCCCAGGCGGACGTGGCAGGGGCGCCGGAGACGCTCGGCGACCTGGCGCGCGCGACCGGCTCCGGCGAGGCGGACGACGCGGTCCCGGTGATCCTCACCCGAGCCGCTGCCGGCCCCGGCGTGAGCCCAGGCAGTACGGGGATCACGCTCGCGACGCAGGAGGGCGGCGTCGCCGTGCACGTCGTCGACGTGGTCGACGAGCTGCCCGGCCTCCCGGCCGGCCGCGCGCTCGTCCTCGTCGACACGGATCGGCTGGCCTCGGCCACCGGCGACACCGCCTACCCGCGGCTCGCGCTCGTGGGCCTGACCGACGACGCCGACCGCTCGGCGGTCAGGGCAGACATCACCCGCCTGCTCCCGTCGGCGATGGTGGAGGACCCGGACCAGGAGGCCGACGAGATGCTGGCGGCGCCGGTCTCCGGCGGGCTGGTGATCGCGTTCGTGCTGGCCGTGCTCCTCGCGGGTCTGTTATGCGCGGCGGCGGTGGTGATGACGTTGATGCTCGCGGCACCCGCGCGCGCCCGGCTGCTCGCCGTGCTGCAGACGCTCGGCCTGTCGCCACGCCAGGGGCGCGGGCTCGTCGGCTGGGAGATCGGGCCGTGGGCGGTGGTGGCGCTCGCCGTTGGCGCGGTGCTCGGCGTCGCGGTGCCGTCGCTCGTGCTCGCCGCTGTCGACGTCACGGCGCTGACGGGCGGCACGACGCAACCCGGTCCGCAGTACGACCCCCTGCTCCTCGGCGCGGCCGCCGCAGGGTTCGTCGTGGTGGTGCTGGCGGCGGTGGGTGCAGCGGCGGCGTTGAGCCGGCGCGGCGAGGTGGCGGCCCAGCTGCGGATGGGCAGCAATGACTGACGCGACGACCCTGTACCCAGGCGTTCGAGACCCAGGAGTTCGAGAGGGGACCCGATGAGCACGACCATCGAGCTGACGGACGGCGGCGCCCCGGCGTCGGCCGTACCGGCGGGCGGCGGGGAGATCCGGTGCGGCGACCTGGTCCGGATCTTCGCGACGGACGGCGTCGAGGTGCAGGCGCTGCAGGGGCTGACGCTGAGCGTCGACCCGGGGGAGATCGTCGCCGTCGTCGGCGCGTCCGGGTCCGGGAAGTCGACGCTCCTGACGATCCTCTCCGGCCTGGACACACCGACCGGCGGGTCGGCGGTGGTGGCGGGGACCGACCTGCTGACCATGGGGCACACCGAACGGGTGCGCTACCAGCGCTCGACCGTCGGCTTCGTGTGGCAGCAGACCTCGCGCAACCTCCTGCCGTACCTCACGGCGAGCGAGAACGTCCGGCTCCCGCTGGAGCTGGCGTCCCGCGGGTCGAGCCTGTCGCGGCGGGACCGCGCGCGCCGCGTCGAGGCCCTGCTCGAGCTGCTGGAGGTCGGTCACGTGGCCGGGCGGCGGCCGGGCGAGATGTCCGGCGGGGAGCAGCAGCGGACGGCGATCGCGGTCGCCGTGGCCAACAACCCCCGCGTGCTGCTGGCCGACGAGCCGACCGGCGAGCTGGACGAGGCGACCTCCGTCGAGGTGCTGGAGGCCCTGCGCGGCGTGAACCGGGAGACGGGCGTGACCACCCTGATCGTCACGCACGACCCGACGGTGTCCGAGCACGTCGCGCGCACCGTCCAGATCCGCGACGGCCGTACCTCGACGGAGACGCTGCGGCGCACGGAGACCGACGAGCACGGTCAGGCACGGCACGTCTCGGAGGAGTTCGCGGTGCTCGACCGGGTGGGCCGCCTGCAGCTCCCGCAGGACTTCGTGCACGCGCTCGACCTGCGCGACCGCGTGCGGCTGGCCCTGGAGCCGGACCACGTGGGCGTCTGGCCGGCGGCGCCGTCCCCCGCGGCGGACCGCGAGACCGAGGAGGACCGATGACGACGACGACCGAGGCGCGCACCGTGCTGCGCGCCCAGGGCCTCACCAGGGTGTTCGGTACCGGGGCGGGCGAGGTGCACGCGCTGACCAGCGCGTCGCTGGAGGTCGCGGCGGGCGAGCTGCTCGTGGTGCGCGGCCCGTCCGGCTCGGGCAAGACGACGCTGCTGAACCTGCTGGGCGGCCTGGACCGTCCGACGTCGGGCAGCGTGTGGCTGGGCGACGCGGAGCTGACGGCGCTGGGGGAGAAGGCGGTGCTCACCGCCCGGCGTGAGCGGATCGGCTACGTGTTCCAGTCGTTCGGGCTGGTGCCCGTGCTGTCAGCGGCGGAGAACGTGGAGGTGCCGCTGCGGCTGCGCCGCACGGCCCCGGCCGAGCGCGCGGAACGGGTGGCGGCCGCGCTGGACGCCGTCGGGCTGGCCGGGCACGCGAGGCAGCGGCCCTACGAGCTCTCCGGCGGCCAGCAGCAGCGGGTGGGCATCGCCCGCGCGCTCGTCGCCGATCCTGAGCTGCTGCTCGCTGACGAGCCCACCGGACAGCTCGACTCCGGGACCGCTGCCGTGGTGATGGACCTGCTCGCCCAGGTGGTGCACGAGAGGGGTGTCGCCGCCGTCGTCTCCACGCACGACCCGGAGCTGATGGCTCGCGCGGACCGGGTGGTGGAACTTCACGACGGCCGGGTAATAGACCGAGGCAACGGGTGAATTTCCTGGTGAAAGGCCTGACGACACCTTTGTTACGGGCGTGAGAACCGCCTGGTCAGAACTGTTACCGAGTGTTACCCGCGTATACCGAGATGGTCACAACTCGGTGGCTTTTCCTGTGAGGTGGTCATCGTCATCTGCAAGGAGCGGCTACGTTAGGTCTGTTATCACTGGGCGCAAAGAAGCGTCCGCATCGCTCCGGACCGCGACCCGTCGGCTCGGGGTGAACTGCTACCCAGGAGGACACGTGACACCTCGAAAGCGTCTTGTGGGGCTCGGCGCGTTCGCGCTCGCCTCGTCGCTCGTACTGACCGCTTGTGGCGGTGGCGGCGGCGGCGATGAAACCGGCGAGGGCACCAGCACCGGCATCGTGACGGTCGGAAACGGTGAGCCGCAGAACCCGATCATCCCGACCATGACCAACGAGGTCTTCGGATCCAAGGTCACGAGCAACATCTTCGCCGGCCTGGTCTACTACGACGCCGAGGGCGTCGTGCACAACGAGGTCGCTGAGTCGATCGAGTCGGAAGACAACAAGGTCTGGAACGTCAAGCTCAAGGACGGCTGGACGTTCTCGGACGGCACGCCGGTCACGGCGGAGAGCTTCGTCAAGGCGTGGAACTACGGCGCCTACGGCCCCAACGCGCAGAACCTGAGCTACTTCTTCGAGCCGATCGAGGGCTTCGCGGATCTCCAGCTCGCGGAGGACCAGTTCGACGAGGAGGGTGCGCCCATCGAGGGCGAGGTGCCGGCCGCTGAGGAGCTCTCGGGCCTCGAGGTCGTCAGCGACACCGAGTTCAACGTCACCCTGACGCAGCCGGAGTCCGACTTCCCGCTGCGCCTGGGCTACTCGGCCTTCTACCCGCTGCCCGAGTCCTTCTTCGAGGACCCGGAGGCGGCCGGTGAGGCCCCGATCGGCAACGGCCCCTACGTCCTGGAGACCTGGGAGCACAACGCGCTCATCGAGCTGCGCCCGAACGAGTCGTACCAGGGTGACCGCGAGGTCCAGAACGGTGGTGTCGACCTGGTCGCCTACACCGACGAGGACTCGGCGTACAACGACCTGCTCGACGGCAACCTGGACATCGTCACCAACGTCCCGGCGTCGGCGTTCGGCACGTTCGAGGAGGAGCTCGGTGACCGTGCGGTCAACCAGCCCGCTGCCGTCATCCAGGTGATCAACGTCCCCGAGTACGTCGAGGGCTTCCAGGGCGAGGCCGGGCTGATGCGCCGTCAGGCCATCTCCATGGCGATCGACCGCGACCAGGTCACCGAGACGGTCTTCTCCGGCTCGCGTACCCCCGCCACCGACTTCACCTCTCCCGTCATCAACGGCTGGAGCGAGGACCTCGAGGGCAACGAGGTGCTGCAGTACAACCCCGAGGAGGCCAAGCGTCTCTGGGACGAGGCAGAGGCGATCGAGCCGTGGGGCGACGAGCCGCTGTACATCGCGTCCAACGCGGACAGCGACCACCAGTCGTGGGTCGACCCGGTCTGCAACGGCATCCGCGACACGCTCGGCATCGACTGCGAGTTCGACGCGTACCCCACGTTCGACGAGTTCCTCGACGCGCGTGACAACGACGAGATCAAGGGTCTCTTCCGTGGCGGCTGGCAGGCCGACTACCCGGCGATGGGTAACTTCCTCGGCCCGATCTACGGCACGGGTGCCGGCTCGAACGACATGGGCTACTCGAGCGAGGAGTTCGACGCCAAGCTGACCGAGGCCAACGGCGCGCCCGACGCGGAGACGGCGGTCGAGCTGTACAAGGAGGCCCAGACGATCCTGTTCCAGGACATGCCGGGCATCCCGCTCTGGTACAACAACGCGACCGGTGGCTGGTCCGAGTCCGTCGACAACGTCGTGTTCGGCTGGGACAGCGACCCGCTGCTGTACCAGGTGACCAAGTCGGAGTGAGCCTGATCACGTCCGGATCTCCGGCGTGACGCTTCGCTCCAGGTGAGGCGGGGTACGCACGTCGCGTACCCCGCCTTCCACTGTGCTGCGGCGCTCCGCCGGGAAGTTGTCCGGGAGAATGGTTCGCTGAAACCGCCCAAGGAGAATCTTCGATGCTTTGGTATCTCGGTCGCCGGCTGCTGCAGGTGATCCCTGTGTTTCTCGGCGCCACCCTGCTGCTCTACGCGCTGGTGTTCCTGCGCCCTGGTGACCCCGTGGCCGGACTGGGCGGTGAGCGTGGGCTGCCCGAAGCCGTGCAGCAGCAGATCCGCGCCCAGTTCCACCTGGACCAGCCGTTCATCGTGCAGTACCTGTACTACCTGAAGGGCATCTTCACCTTCGACCTCGGTAACACCTTCACCGGTCGTCCGGTCGCAGAGGTGGTCGCGGATGCCCTGCCCATCACGTTCCAGCTCGCCATCATGGCCCTCGCCATCGAGACGATCTTCGGCATCGGCTTCGGCCTCTTCGCCGGTATCCGCAAGGGCAAGATCTTCGACTCGACCGTCCTGGTGCTGAGCCTGCTGCTCATCGCGCTGCCGACGTTCGTCACCGGTCTGGTCCTGCAGATCGTCGTCGGCGTCCGCCTCGACTGGCTGCCCGTCACCGCCGGCCGAGATCCCGACTTCATCAGTCTGCTCATGCCTGCCGTTGTGCTCGCGACGACGTCGTTCGCCCAGATCCTGCGCCTGACCCGTACCTCGGTGATCGAGAACGTGACCGCCGACTTCGTCCGCACCGCGCGCGCCAAGGGCCTGCCGCGCGACAAGGTGACGACCCGGCACGTGCTGCGCAACTCGCTCATCCCCGTCGTCACCTTCATCGGCGTCGACCTGGGCAACCTGATGACCGGCTCGATCGTCACCGAGGGCATCTTCAACATCAACGGTGTGGGTGGCACGCTCTTCGAGGCGATCCAGCGCGGCGAAGCGGTCACGATCGTGACGATGTCGACCGTGATCGTGCTCGTCTACATCGTCGCCAACCTGCTCGTGGACCTGCTGTACGCCGTCCTGGACCCGAGGATCCGTTATGCCTGAGAACCGCTACGACAAGGCCCCGCGTCCGGGCCAGGGCCACTTCGTGGCCGCACCCGAGGACGTCAAGGTCGGCGTGGTCGACGCCGTCTCGGTCGACGAGGCGCCGTCGAGCATGTGGCGCGACGCCTGGCGGGACATGAGCCACCGCGCGCTGTTCTGGGTCTCCGCGCTGATGATCCTGGTGGTCGTCGTGGTGTCGATCGCCCCGGGGGCGTTCACGGACCTGCTGCCGCGCAACGGCTGCGTCCTGCCGGACTCGCTGCTCCCGCCGTCGAGAGAGCACCTGTTCGGCACCGACAAGATCGGCTGCGACATCTACACGCGGACGCTCTACGGGGCTCGCGCGTCGGTGCTGGTGGGTCTGCTCACGACGGCCTTCGTCGTGGTGCTCGGTACCGCGATCGGCGCCATCGCCGGCTACTACGGCGGCTGGATCGACACGATCCTGTCGCGCGTCACGGACATCTTCTTCGCTGTGCCGTTCGTGCTCGCCGCAATCGTGATCCTCAGCATCGTGCCGTCCCGCAGTCCGTTGGCGGTGGCCCTGGTGCTGGCCTCGTTCGGCTGGACCACCATCGCCCGGATCACGCGTGGCGCGGTCCTGAGCGTGAAGAACAACGAGTTCGTGACCGCGTCCAAGGCGCTGGGCATGAGCCGCGGCGCCATCCTCTGGCGGCACGTGCTGCCCAACTCGGCGGCGCCGATCATCGTGTACTCCACGGTCGCGCTCGGCACGTTCATCGTGGCAGAGGCCACGCTGACGTTCCTCGGCATCGGGCTGGACCCGTCCACCGTCTCCTGGGGCGGTGACCTGTCGAACGGACGGGCCTCGATCCGCACCAACCCGGACATCATGTTCTACCCGGCCGCTGCGCTCGCCTTCACGGTGCTCGGCTTCATCATGCTGGGCGACGTGGTGCGCGACGCCCTCGACCCGAAGGCGAGGAAGCGATGACCACCACGATCACCCTCACCGACGGATCCACCGAGGACACCCCGGTGCCCGCCGAGAAGCGTGACGACAGCACCCCGCTGCTTGAGATCCGCGACCTGCAGGTCTCCTTCACCACGGCGACCGGCAAGGTCGACGCCGTCCGCGGCGTGGACCTCACGATCTACCCGGGTCAGTCCGTGGCGATCGTCGGCGAGTCGGGTTCCGGCAAGTCGACCACCGCGCACGCGATCATCGACCTGCTGCCCGGCACCGGCAAGGTGACCGGCGGGTCCATCTCGTTCGGCGGGCGCGAGCTCGTCGGCCTCAAGCGCAAGCAGATCGAGGACCTGCGCGGGCGCGAGATCGGCCTGGTTCCGCAGGACCCGATGTCCAACCTGAACCCGGTGTGGCGCATCGGCACGCAGATCGACGAGGCGCTGGTCGCCAACGGCTTCCAGGGCACCAGGGCGGAGCGGACGGCCCGCGTCGCCGAGCTGCTCGGCGAGGCCGGCCTGCCCGACGCCGCGCGCCGGGCCCGCCAGTTCCCGCACGAGTTCTCCGGCGGTATGCGCCAGCGGGCGCTCATCGCGATCGGCCTCGCCTCACGGCCGAAGCTGCTCATCGCCGACGAGCCGACGTCCGCTCTCGACGTCACGGTCCAGAAGAAGATCCTGGACCACCTGGAGGACCTGACCGCCGAGCTCGGCACCGCCGTCCTGTTCATCACGCACGACCTGGGCCTGGCCGCGGAGCGCGCCGAGCACCTCATCGTGATGTACAAGGGCAGGATCGTGGAGTCCGGCCCGGCGCTGCAGATCCTCAAGGACCCGCAGCACGAGTACACCAAGCGGCTCGTGTCCTCGGCCCCGTCGCTGGCCTCGCGCCGCATCCAGTCCGCGCACGAGCGTGGCGCGGAGGCGGAGGACCTGCTCGCCGAGCACGCGGACGAGGTGCAGGCGTCGGCACCCGACGTCGTCGTGGCGAAGGACCTGACCAAGGTGTTCCGCATCCGTGGTTCCCGGCCGGGTACGCACACCGACTTCACGGCGGTCGACGGCATCGACTTCGCGCTGCCCAAGGGGCACACGCTCGCTCTGGTGGGCGAGTCGGGCTCCGGCAAGTCCACGGCGGCCAACATGGTGCTGGGACTGCTCGAACCGACGTCGGGCACCGTCATGTTCGACGGCAAGGACGTCGCCAAGATGTCCGCGAAGGAGCAGTTCGCGCTGCGCCGTCGGGTGCAGCCGGTGTTCCAGAACCCGTACGGGTCGCTGGACCCGACGTACTCGGTGTTCCGGTCGATCGAGGAGCCGCTCGCCCTGCACCGGGTGGGCGACCGCAAGTCCCGCGAGGCCCGCGTCCGCGAGCTGCTGGACATGGTCTCCCTGCCGCAGGCGACCATGCGCCGGTTCCCGAACGAGCTGTCGGGCGGGCAGCGGCAGCGCATCGCCATCGCGCGTGCGCTGGCGCTCAAGCCAGAGGTGCTCGTGCTCGACGAGGCCGTCTCGGCGCTCGACGTGCTGGTCCAGGCGCAGATCCTGACGCTGCTCAACGACCTGCAGGCCGAGCTGGGGCTGTCCTACCTCTTCATCACGCACGACCTCGCGGTCGTGCGGCAGATCGCCGACCTGGTGGCAGTGATGAAGGACGGCAGCATCGTGGAGCACGCGACCACCGACGAGGTGTTCGACAACCCGCAGCAGGAGTACACGCGGGACCTGCTGGCGGCGATCCCGGGCGCGAGCCTGGAGATCGGCGGCTGACCCGAAGCAGGTCCGTCGAAGTAGAGCGCCTGTCCGAGTCTCCCCGGTGACCCCGGGCGACCCGGACA
>NZ_JBHXBG010000039.1:0-34691 GCF_042726755.1 Promicromonospora sp. NPDC060271
CGGCGCGGGTGTCCGGACACCCGCTCTACCTCGGCGACCGGGCACTGGCGAGGTAGAGCGTGTGTCCGGACACGCGCTCTACCTCGGCGCGAGGACAGGGGCTGCCAGGTCGCCTACGTCAGGTGGTCGAAGTCGCCGCGGGTCCAGGCCGCGTGACGTTCCGCCGAGCGCAGCACCATCTCGCGGGCGTCGGTCGGGATGACGCCCCGGAAGTTGTTGTACAGCCTGTCGAACTCGAACCGCCCCACGTGGTGCGCGACCCGCTGGACCACGGGCCCGGACAGCGGGATCCGGTTCGGGTAGCTGCGCATGAACGACACCGACGTCCGGTCCGGGTTGGCGAAGATCGTGTCGCCGCTCAGCAGCACGCCCTTCCCTGACGCGCCCGCCGTCCAGTGCGCCACCGAGGAGCCGGGGAAGTGCCCGCCCGGCTGGCTCAGCGTCACCCCGGGCAGGATCTCCCGGTCGCCCTTCCAGAGCTCGACGGCGTCGTCGGACCGGGCGAGCCAGCCGGCGTCGGCCTCGCTGACCAGGATCGGGACGCCGCCGAGCCGGCGGCTCCACTCGACCTGCACCCCGTACATGTGCGGGTGGCTGGCCACGATGTACGCCAGCCCGCCGAGGTCCCGGACGGCGTCGACCGCCGCGTCGTCCACGTAGCCCGGGACATCGAACATGAGGTTCCCCCGCGCGGTGCGGACGATCTTCGCGGTGGGCCCGATCCCGACGTCAGGCACGGTGGTGAGGCCGAACAGGTCGGGCTCGAGCTCCTCCACCGCGACGCTCTGCCCCTCGTCCGCGAGCTCCTCCAGCGTGGTCCACTGCTGCCCGTCGGCAGGTACCCACTGGCGTTCGTCCGCGCAGACGGCGCACACCTCGGGTCGGGACTCGTGCTCAACGCCGCACGTGCGGCAGATCCAGAACGTCATCGTCAGGTCTCTTTCGTCGGGCTGGTGCTGCATCCCCTGCAGCGGCACTGCCCCGCCACGATGCGCCCGCGTAGTGGTCGTGTCCAGCAAATCCCCGCCGGACGCGAGGATCTTCGGTCGCTCACCGGGCGTGGCGTTCCGGTGTGTCGACACGTGAATCGTTTCGGATCTTTCCAGGGTCTGGCGTCGGAGGGGTGAAATCCATACGCTCGTGACCACGTGGGTCTACAACGTTGTAGGCCGCTGTTCTCAAGGAGGAGTGACCATGGCACCAACGTCACGGCGTCGCCCTCGGCTTCTCGCCGCGGGAGTCCTAGCACTGTCGGTAGTCGTCTCCCTGCTCACCGTGCCGGGGGCAGCGGCCGCACCCGTCGGAACTGCGGCCACTACCGTCGCCGGTACGACGGCTGGCGGCACAGCGGCCGGTGGTACGACGGCGGTCGCGGCACTCGCCGCTGCCTGCGGCGACGGCGCGGACGCCCTCGTCACCGGGAGCCAGTCGTCCGGGTTCACCGCTACCTATCGCGGGCGGACCGTCTACCAGGGCCAGTACTACATCAACGCCATCTGGGCGGCGCTGGGGGCGCTCGACCCGAACCGCACCAGCCAGGAGAAGGTGTCGGTGATGGCCAGCGCGTGGATCGGCAACAACACGATCAGCCTGCCGAGCCACACGTCGTTCGAGGTCTGCGGCACGCTCGACACCGGCTACGTCGCCGGGCGGGGCGCGATCCAGGCCGTGGGGGTCGAGGACGTGTCCATCCCCTACCTGAGGATCACCGGGGCGCCGTACTTCGGCCTGCGCTTCGCCGACGTGCACGGCCTGCACCTCGGCCAGATCGACATGCGGATGACCGGCGGCATCGGCATCCGCTTCGAGCGTGACCTGCCCGGCAGCACGAACGTGCGCATGGACTCGGTCTACGCGTCCGGCATGCCGGGCCATGCCATCGAGACCTGGCACATCAACGGCCTCACGATCGGCACCGTCACGGCGCGGAACGTCGGCGAGTCGGGGCTTCTGATCCAGGGCACGAGCAACGCCACCATCGGGACGGTCGACGGCGACAACGTGGCCACGGGCACCGGTTACGCCACCTTCCGCATGGCCAACGCCAACGGACCGAACATCACGGTGAACCATGTGAGGTCGCGCGGCGGCGGCCGGGGCGTGTTCTGCGTCTCGAACTCGCGCGGCGCGCGGATCAACTCGGTCGACCTCGCGAACAACGGCAACAACTCGATCCTCATCGAGAACTGCTCGGACATCACCATCGCAGGCGGGACCGTCAACGGGGGCGGCGAGGTGCGGCTCGCCGCGCGTACGGAGTTCCCCAACAACCGGAACATCCACATCACGCTCCGCGTCGACAACACCTCGGTGCGGGAGTCGCCGTGCGGCGAGAACACGACGTGGACCCTCACGGGCAACGGCTCCCGCAACATCTGCTGACCCTGCCGGCTCTGTCTCCGTCTGAAGAGGGAAGCGGTCATGCCCCCGGAGTTCCTACTCTGGGGGCATGGCCGATGCTCTATCTCCCCTCGACGCCCGGCATCCTGGCGCGCCCCGCCCCGGTGCGCCCCGGTCTGGCGCGCCCCGCGCCGACGAGGGCGCGGTCGCCCGTGTGCTCGACTGGTTCGGCGTCGACTCCGACTGGGAGCGCGTCCCCGCCGGGCGTGACGCCTACCGCAGGGACCTGCTGCTGGGTGCCGGCTTCGCGGTGCTGGCGGCGGTCTCCATCGAGCTGGGCCGCAGCATGGGGATCTTCGAGGACGTGACCGAGCCGCTGTGGCTCGTCTACCTCCTCGGGGTGGTCAGCACCCTGCCGCTGGCGTGGCGCCGCCGCTACCCGCTGGTGTCCCTCGTGCTCGTGTACGGGTCCTTCCTCGGGCTCGGCCTGACGATCCCGGCGATCACCGTGCTCATGCCCATGCAGGTCATGTACTTCGTCGCGCTGTTCACGGCGGTCGCCTGGGCACGGGACCGGCGGGCGATGCTCGTGGTCGTGAGCGCCTGCGTCCTGGTGATGTTCACGTGGCTGGTCTGGATGTTCGCGGTGCAGCAGGGCATCGAGACGCTCCTCGAGGAGTTCCCGACCCGTGAGGACTGGCCCGGCGTGATCGATCCGTACCTCGCGAACAGCGTCTACCAGTTCATCGTCAACATCGCGTTCTTCGGCGGCGCGGTGGTGGCGGGCCAGATGCAGTGGAACGCGGCGCGGCGCCGGCAGCAGCTCACCGACCAGTCGGTCACGATCGAGAAGCAGGCGGCGGCCCTCACCGACCAGGCGATAGTCGCCGAGCGGGTGCGGATCGCACGCGAGCTGCACGACGTCGTCGCGCACCACGTGTCGGTGATCGGCATCCAGGCGGCCGCCGCACGGCGGGTCCTGGACCGCGACCCGGCCCGCGCGGCGGAAGCGCTCGTCACCATCGAGCGCGAGTCCCGCGAGGGTGTCGCACAGATGCGGAACCTGGTCGGCACGCTCCGTTCGGTGCCCGACGTCGGCGGCGCGGGCTCGTCGCCCGGGCCGGACGGCGCGAGCTCCCGAGCGCCCGAACCGGGCCTGGCCGACCTCCCAGCCCTGACCGCCGCCGACCACGACGGCCTCGACACCACGTTCCGGAAGGTCGAGGAGCCCGCGGGCGCCGCGGCTGACGTGCCGGACCCGATGGGGCTCAGCCTCTACCGAACCGCCCAGGAGGCGATGGCCAACGTGCGGAAGCATTCGACCGCCCGGTCGGCGACGGTCACGCTGCGTGTGGTCCGCCGTCCGGAGACGCAGGCGGGGCGGCAGTTCGAGCACGGCTTCGCCGAGGTGGAGGTGCTGGACGACGGTCGCCCACGTCACGGCACGTCCGGCTCCGGCCTCGGGCTGCTGGGTATCCGGGAACGGGTCGCCACGCACCAGGGCATGGTCGAGATCGGACCGCGCGCGACGGGCGGCTACCGCGTCCGGGTGCGGCTGCCGCTGCCCGCTCCGGATTCCGGTGCGGCGCCGACGGCGCCCGCCACACCCGCAGCGGAAGAGGCGGCGGCTCCGGCCGAAGCCTTGCCCGCGGCCCGGACGGAGGCCGTCGGATGACGCGCGTGCTGCTGGTCGACGACCAGGCGCTCGTGCGTTCCGGCTTCTCTCTCATCCTCTCGGTGGAGGACGACTTCGAGGTGGTCGGCGAGGCGGGCGACGGCGCTACGGCCATCGAGCTGACCCGTGCCCTGCGGCCCGACATCGTGCTGATGGACGTCCAGATGCCCGTCATGGACGGTATCGAGGCCACACGTCGGATCGTGGCGGAGGACCTCGCGAAGGTGCTGGTCCTGACGACGTTCGACCACGACGAGTACGTCTTCGACGGGCTGGCGGCGGGAGCCTCGGGGTTCCTGCTCAAGAACTCCGACGCGGAGCACCTGGTCGAGGCCGTGCGGACGGTGGCGGCCGGCCATGCGCTGCTCGCACCGCAGATCACGCGACGGGTGATCGAGCAGATGGTCGCGGGGGAGCGGCAGGCGCCGTCCGAGCGGAGACCGCCGGACGACCGGACCCCGTCGGCAGAGCTCGACGTGCTGGTCGAACCTGCCGGGACCCATACCGCGAGGCAGCAGATGGCGGCCCCGGCCGGCCTCGCTCTCCTCACACCGCGCGAGCGCGAGGTGCTGGAGCTGGTGGGCACCGGACTGTCGAACGCGGAGATCGCGTCGACCCTGTATCTCGGCGAGGCGACGGTGAAGACCCACGTCTCCAACGTGCTCGCCAAGCTGCACGTGCGGGACCGGGTGCAGGCGGTCGTCCTGGCCCACCGGGTGGGCCTGGTCTGACGCGGGACGGGTCGTTGCCGTCCGGCCTGATGTCATCGACCGCCGACATCGAGGTGGATATCACGGACCGTCGATATCCGCCGTGTTGAATTGGAGATATATCCCTTTCCCGGCGGTTGCGGAAAGGGCCGGAGAAGCGAGGCCCTGGGGAAAGGGCCTCGCTTCTCTGCGATGGGTTACACCGGTGAGTTTTCGGAAAACCGGACTATTCGGTCGGCTCCGTGGAAGGCTCAGGTGAAGGCTCGGTCGACGGGTCCGGAGAAGGATCCGTCGAGGGTTCCGGCGACGGCTCGGGTGTGGGCTCCGTGGTCGGCTCCGGGGTCGGCTCTGCCGGCGGCTCGGTCGGTTCCTGCGACGGCGGGTCCGTCGGCTCTTCCGACGGCGGGTCGGTCGGCTCCGGTGTGGGAGTCGGCGTCGGCGTCGGAGTCGGCGTGGGCGTCGGCTCCGGGGTGGGGGTCGGCGTCGGAGTCGGGGTCGGCGTCGGCGTGGGCGACTGCGTCGGCGGCTTCGTCGTGGGCGGGCCCGAGGGGTTGCCGGGCGGCGTCGGCCGAGAACCGTTGCCGAGGTCGATGCCAGGCAGCGGTGCCATCGTGAAGCCGCCGCTTGGCTGGTCAGGCCGTGAATCGGCCATGTGCCGGGGGACGTACGTCGACGCGGGCGGCGGCGTGTACGTGAACTGGCTCTGCCCGGAGCGCGAGCGCACGTCGACCGTGCCGTTCTCCCCGTGGTTGGACGTGGCCTCACGCTTCACCATCATCGGCGGCAGGCCCTGCAGCACATCTGGCACGGCAGGTGCGGCCGTCGTGTCCCGGTCCTGGTCCGGTCCTGGCGGCTGCACGGCTACGGCACCGACGATCCCCGCCGTCAGCACGAAGGCTGCGGCAGTCCCTGTGACGATCAAACGCTTGCGCACGCTTAGCTCCCCCTGCGGGTTCAGATACTGCGTTGTGCCCTCTGTCCTGGCGGTCCGGTCCCTCTGTCCCGGACCCCACGACGTCCTCCGGAGCGAAATGCTCATTCCTCCGTGGACGGGCTGACGAACCTTTCAGCGCCACTCTCGTTCTTATGGCGCTCCGGATGGGACAATACGTGGCAGAACGCCATCGGCAACCGGTACGTGTAATACCAGGTCAATGGGTAGGCGCGCGGACCGTGGTCGGCAGAATGTCACGAGATCGGCAACTCGAAATGCCGATCTTCTGCCGTTTTGCCGACCACGTCGGCGAACAGCGCCCGCCGGGAGGCGGAGGGAGGTCCCTCTTGCGGTGGATCCTTCACCCGCGTCACGGCTCTAGCGTGACTGCCATGAGCGATCTGGAGGTGCGGGACCTGACCCGCGTGTTCGTGTCGGGCGGAGCGTCCCGGAGAGCGGTGGACGGCGTCAGCTTCACGGCGAGGTCGGGCCTGCTCACGGGGTTCGTGGGGGCCAACGGCGCGGGCAAGACGACGACCATGCGGATGATCATGGGAGTGCTCGCGATCACGAGCGGTGAGGTGCGGTTCGGCGACGAGCCGGTCACCCGGCACGACCGCCGCGAGTTCGGGTACATGCCGGAGGAACGCGGCCTCTACCCGAAGCAGCCCGTGCTGGACCAGCTCGTCTACCTGGCACGTCTGCGGGGCATCGCGGCGCCCGTCGCGCGTCGCGAGGTGGTGGAGCATTTCGACCGGCTGGGGCTGGCGGACCGTGCGAAGGAGCACGTGGAGAAGCTGTCGCTCGGCAACCAGCAGCGTGTGCAGATCGTCGCGGCGATCATGGGCCGGCCCAAGGCGCTCGTCCTGGACGAGCCGTTCAGCGGCCTCGACCCGGGGGCCGTCGACGCCATGGTCGACCTGCTGCGCGAGCACACGCGGCGCGGGGTGCCCGTGCTGTTCAGCTCGCACCAGCTCGATCTCGTGGAGCGCCTCTGCGAGCGGCTCGTCATCCTCGGCGGGGGCCGGCTCCTCGCGGACGGCACACCCGACGGCCTGCGCGCCCAGGGCGTGACCAGGCACCGGTTGGTCCTGTCGGGTGACGCCGGCTTCGTCCGGGGCGTGCCCGGCGTCCTGGCAGTGGACGTGGACGGCACGTCCGCGCTGGTCGAGGTGGACGACGACGCCGCGGCCACCCGCCTCCTGTCCGCCGCCCTGGAGCGGGGCGCCGTCCAGGAGTTCTCCCCGGTGCGGCCGACTCTGGCCCAGATCTACCGCGAGGTGACCGCGTGAGCCGGAGGCGCAGCGCAGGGTGGGGGCCGAGGAACGAGGCACGCGCCCGGAGCGGAGCCGCAGGCTCACGCGGGAGCGAACACCGCGTGAGCCGGAGCGGAGCCGCTGACTCACGCGGCAGAGGAGATGGCATGAAGAACGCATGGATGCTGGTGGCGACCCGCGAGATCGTGGTGCGGGCGCTCAACAAGGGGTTCCTGATCGGCCTCGTGGTCAACGTCGTCATGATCGGCGGACTGATCGGCTTCACGTCCTACATGGACGGCCGCACGGAGTCGTTCGACGTCGCGGTGGTCGCGGAGGACGAGCCCGCCGCGACCGCGCTGGAGTCCGCCGCCGGGGCCGCGGCCTCGGACGACCAGGACGTCGAGCTGACCGTGGTGCGCGTGGACTCCGCCGCGGCGGCAGAGGCGGCGCTCGAGGACGAGAGCGCCGACGCCTGGCTCAGCTCGGGCGACGGCGACGCGGGCGGCTGGACCCTGTCCGGGTGGCGGGAGCCCGACAACGACCTGGCGGCGCTGGTCGAGTCCACGGTGCGCGACCAGGTGATGGCCGACCGGGCGGACGCCGCCGGTACCACCATCGACGCGCTCACGGCAGGCAGCGACGTCGAGACCGAACGCCTCGACGGCAACCCGGTGGACCCGCAGATCGTGTTCGTGGCCGGATTCGTGCTGGCGTTCCTGTTCTTCATGGGGGCCGTCGGGTCGGGCTCGATGATCGCGGGCAGCGTGATCGAGGAGAAGCAGTCCCGGCTCGTGGAGATCATCGCCACCGCCGTGCCGCTGCGGCAGCTCCTCGCCGGCAAGATCATCGGCAGCTCGGTGATCGCGCTGGCGCAGAACCTCCTGCTCGCCGGAGTGGGGCTCATCGGCGCCTCGTTCACCGATCTCTCGGCGATCCTGCCCGCGATGTCGGCCACGATGATCTGGTTCGTCGTCTTCTTCACCGTCGGGTTCGTCGCGGTGGCGGCCCTGTACGCGGTGGCGGGCTCGCTCGCGTCGCGCACCGAGGACCTCCAGTACACGACCAGCCCGCTGATGATGCTGATCCTCGCCGTGTACGTGGTGACCTTCTCGGCCGACGGCATGCTGGAGCGCGTCCTGTCGTACATACCGCCGGCGTCCATCGTCTCGATGCCGGTGCGGGTGCTGAACGGCGACGCGCTCTGGTGGGAGCCGCTCGTCTCGCTCCTCATCCTGCTGCTGGCAACGCTCGGTGCGGTGCTCCTCAGCGAGCGGGCCTACCGCGGGGCGCTCATGCAGACGGGCGGCCGGGTCAGCTGGAAGGCGGCCATGACCGCGGAGCGGGGCACTACCCTCGGGGCGTGACCGAACGCACTCAGCAGGACGACACCGGGAACGGGACGCCCGATCCGTCGAAGGTGCAGACCTTCGAGCTCATCGACGAGGTCCCCGGTGCCTCGGCGGGTCCGGCAGATGCCCCGGACGGCGACGGCCCGGACGGCGACGGCTCCGCCGCGCCGGAGCCGGACGCCGGAGCCGGCGAGCCCGCTGCTCGCGAGCCCGGCCGGGTGGCGCTCGCGCTCACGAGCGCCCGGGCCGCCGTCGGGCGGAACGTGCGGCGTGGTGGGTCGGCCGTCCGACGGCGGCTGCCCACCACCCGGCGCGGCAAGACGCTGCTGGTCGGTGGCACGGTGTCCGTCGTCGTGCTGGCCGTCGCGGCCGGGGTGCTGGTGGACGCACGGCTGCGTGAGCAGGCACTCCTCGCGACCCCGGCGGGGGTGCGGAACCTGGAGGCGAAGCTCACCGAGCAGTGGTCGATAGACCTGGAGAACCCGATCGCCTCGACGCTCGTCGAGATGCCGGGCGTGCTCGCGATCGCCGGTGACGCGAAGGCCCGTGGTGTGGACCCGGCGTCGGGCGAGGTGCTGTGGACCGTCGACCTGGAGGAGAACCTGAGCTGCGGTCCGTCGGCGCTCGTCGGCGTCGGCGAACCGTCGACCCAGGAGCCGGCCGACCCGCTCGTCTGTGTCACGTCTTCTGGTGAGGGCGACGAACGCGAGCAGCGCGTCACGGTCATCGACGCGGACGGCGCGACGAAGAGCCGGGAGCTCGACCCCGCTGCCGACGTCGTCCCTGTCGCCGGTGGTGGTCTGCTGCACTTCGAGATCGCGGGCGGCGGGACGGAGCAGCGTCCGGTAGTTGTCGACAAGCTGGGCGTCCCCCACCTGCCGAAGGACTTCGTCGGGCCGGACCTGACGGTCGGCGTCCAGGACGCCGTGACGGGTACGGAGCGGTGGAGCGACACCCTGACGTTCGGGGCTCCGCGGCCGGACAGCTGCATCACCTACGACGAGTCCGGCGCCCCGGTCCTCGACGTCGCCGGCGCGCTGGGCTGGGACCTGCACGGCGACGTGCTGGAGGTCCAGGGCTGCGGCGTCTCCGGTGCCTTCCTGCTCGACGGCACCCGGCTCGACGACCCGAAGGACACGGAGGACCCGCCCGCCGACGGCGTCGACACCGCGTCGTTCCTGTCCCTGCCCCACGGCGCCTGGGTCGGTCCCGACACGGCGGCGACCGACACCGCGACGGCCAACGACGTCGTGCACCTGGCGGACGGCGCCGCCGTCGACCTCGACGGTCACGTGCTCGTGCCGTGGGCGACCGACGGCCGTGATCCAGGGCTCGTGCTCGAGCGGGTGGGTGTGCGCACGCAGGCCAGGTCCACCTCCGCCGACGACCCGGGGGCGCTGCTCTGGTCCGCACCGCAGCTCAGGGCGACGACGCTGCTGGCGGAGGTGTCCGGTACCGCCGTCGTCCTGGACGAACAGGGGGCGGTGCGCGCCATCGATCTCGGTACGGGCGCCGACCGGTGGACCCTTGCCCCGAAGACGCTCTCGTTCGGCGACATGGCCTGGGCGGCCGAGTCGTCGATCTTCGGGGCCTACACGGACGGCGACACCCTGCTGCTCCCGGTGAGCGCCGACCCGAGCGGCGAGGCCTCCGGGCTGCGGCTGCTCGCCGTGGACCTGCGGGACGGATCGGTGCGCTGGGAGATCGAGCAGGAGACCCCGTACACGCAGCTCATCAGTGTCGACGGTCACCTGGCGCAGGTCACGCAGCACGGTGTGGTCGGCCTCGGCTGACCACACCTGGGATAGCCGGTCTCGCAGGTCACGCGGGTAGGCTCCGGCCATGCCACGGCCCGCCAAGCAGGAGTCCGTAGTCTTCGACCTGGTCGAGGTGAACGGGCCGGACGGCGACGCGTACGACGACGCGAACGGTGCGGCGGACGAGGTCGGCGGGCGCCCGGACGTCTCCGCCGAGCCCCGGCCCCGGCCGCCGGCCGGGCTCTCGGGGCTGCCGCGGCGGACCTGGGTGCTCGCCGCCGCGGCGGTGGCCGGCGTCGCGGTGACGGTAGCGGCGGTCGACCTCGTGCGGGACCACCGGCGTGCGGAGCTGATGCGCACCTCGCCGGTGGGCGTCGAGTCTCTCGCGGACCGGCCGGCGGAGACCTGGGCGGTGCGGTTCGACACGCCCGTCGACATGGGTCAGGGCACGTCCATGGACCAGCGGGTGGTGATCATGGACGGGCTGCTCGTGGTGCCCCCGACCGATGCGCAGAGCAACTGGGTGGACCCCGTGCCCGGGCCCGGCGAGCCGGTGCTGCCGGGTTTCGAGGAGGTGGTGGCCATCGATCCGGCGGAGGGTGGTGTGGCCTGGCGGGTCCCGCTCGGCGAGCGACCCACCTGCGGACCGACCGGCCACGACGCGTCGACGTCGACCGAGGTGCTGGTGTGCGTGCACGGCGCTGACGACGCGCGCGAGGTGCTGGTCATCGCCCCGGACGGAAGCACCCGGACGCGGTCCGTCGAGCTTGCCGAGGGCGAGCACGTGTTCCCGGGTCCGGACGGGCTTGCCGTGCGGGCGGTGCGAACGGGAGATCCGGCAGGGGCGGTGGAGTGCGACGTGTCCGGCACCTGCTCGTCCGGGTACCTGACCCCCGGCCGGGACGTGCGCGTGACCGCTGAGGACGCCGGGACCGGTGCGGAACGCTGGACGAGCCTCGTCGAGTTCGACCCGATGAGCTCGATGAGCTGCCAGGGGGCGTTCGACCCGGGCTGGCCGACCGCGGACCCGGCGACGGACCCGGACGTGGTGACCGTCGGTGCGGGGACCGAGACGGTGGTCGTCGACGGGTGCGGCGTGTCGGCGACGCTGTCCGCGTCGGGGATACGGCTCGACCTGGTGGGCGATGCCGGCCTGACCGACCCGGCATGGGTCACCGAGCTCGGCCCCGGCCGCTTCGCGGTGCAGAGCGAGGAGCTGGGTACGGCAGTCGTCGACGAGGCCGGCACGACCCTGCACACCCTGGACGGCTGGATACGGACCGACGCGACGTCGCCCGACGCGCCCGCCGACCTGTGGTTCGTCAAGACGACCACCGAGGAGTCGGGGTTCGAGGCGGTGCGTCAGGACGGGTCGGTGGCCTGGTCGGAGCGCTACGGCCGGAGCGTGCTGCTCGCCGGGCGGGACGTGGTGGTGGTCAACCGTGGCAACCGGGTGGTGGGGCTGGAGCGGGCCACCGGCGCGGAGCTCTGGAGCTGGAGCGGCGACGACCTGACCGAGATGATCCGGTCCCGCACCCTGACCGACGGGGAGACGGTGGCCCTCGAGTACCTGTCGCGGGACGGTTCGTCCGACGGGCTGCTCGTCACCCTCGACCTGGACACCGGCAGGCAGCTCTGGCACATGCCGCTGGCGGGCCCTGCGATCGCCGTCGACGGGCATCTCGTGGAGTTCACCCGGGAGGGCGTGCGCGGGCTCGGGTGACCTCTGCCGGAACGGCTGATCCGTGCGGCGCCCGGCGCTACGCTCGGCCGCATGGCGCGCGACCCGGACGAGGGTGATGCGTTCGTCTTCGACCTGGTCGACGACGACGCGGCGGCCGGTGACGTGCCGACGGGTGCTACCGGGCCGGGCGCGACACCCGATGCGGGGTTCGAGGCGGCCGACCCCGCGGCGTCGGACAGCCCGGGACGCAAGCGGCGGGCCGCCGCGCAGGCCGCTGCGGTCCTGGCGATTGTGCTGGGCACCGGGCTCGCCGTCGAAGGCATCCGCGACCACGCGCGGATCGAGCGGATGCGCGACCTCCCAGGGGGTGTCGCCGACGTGTCGGCACCGCTCGAGGAGACCTGGGTGTGGGCCGGCGCGGTGGGTTCCGGCGACAGCAGCACCGCGGACGTCGTGGTGCTCGGCGGAGTGCTGGCCTTCAGGTCCGACGACGGGCTGGTCGCACTGGACCCGGCCACCGGTCGGGAGGCGTGGACCGTGCGGCTCCGCGAGAACGCGGACTGCGGTCCGATGGTCTCGCCGGCCCGGCCCGATCCGGTGTCGGAGGCGCTGGTGTGCCTGCAGCGGACCGGAGACGGCACCGAGCGCGAGGTGGTCGCCGTCGGGCCGGACGGCGCGACGTCGGCCCCGCGCGTCCTCGACGCCGGCGACACGCGCCGGTACGGCCTGCCGCACGTCGGGCCGGACGGCACGGTGCTGCGTGCGAAGCGCACGGGACCGCCGTCGGCGACAGACCTCGGCGACGCGGAGTGCACGGCGGCCGGCGAGTGCTCCGGAACCGTCGAGACGGGCCGTGACCTGCTGCTCCGTGCCGAGGACGCGGCGACCGGCGCCGCGCGCTGGACGGTGACCGTCCCGTTCCGGCCGTCGGACGCCGTGCAGTGCGCGCGCACGTTCGGCGGGTCCTGGGGCGGCTCGGACACCCGGCTGGTGCTCAGCGGGCAGCTCACCCCGGACACCTTCGGCGCCCGGGTCACCCCGGGCCTCGTCGACCTGAACGGGTGCGGCATCGAGGCCTCCGTCACGTCGGACGGGGTGGTGCTCGGCACGGAGATCGAACCAGGCAGGGGCGGCGTCATCAGGCTGGGCGCGACCAGCTATGCGGGGGTGACCTTCGAGGGTGTGGCCCGCGCCCGCCTGTACGCGGCCGACGGCGGCGTCGTCGGCGAGATCGTCGGCTACCCGCTCGGCCCGGCCGCCACCGACGAGGTGGGCCCCGCGACGCTGCTCGCGGTCGACGAGCCCGCCCGCCGGCTGCGCGCCTACGAACCGGACGGCACACCCCGCTGGGACATCGTCCTGCAGTCGGGCGCGCAGGAGTTCCTCGCCCAGGTGGGTGACACAGCGGTCGTCACGTCCGGGGCGGGGACCGTGCGCGGGCTGGATCTGGCCACGGGCGTTGAGAGGTGGGTCTGGGACGGCTCGGCCGCGGTGTCGGCGGACGGCGGCGGGTACTTCGGGAGCGCCCACGTGGTGCAGGCCTTCACCGACGGCGAGTCCGTGCTCCTGCTGACCGAACGCGAGGCGGGCGGGGGGACGCAGGGCCTGGTGGCGCTCGACGCCGCCTCCGGTGCGGTGCTCTGGGACCGGCCGGGCGGCGGGCCGATCACCACGTTCGACCTGGCGGACGGCGGCACCGTCGAGCAGGGCGTGGTCGGTGACCTGATGGCGGTGGACGGCAACCTGCTGGAGGTCACCCCACGCGGTGTGCGTGGCCTCGGGTGACAGCCTCGGGTGACAGTCGTGGGTGAGCCTTGCGTGAGCCTTGCGTGAGACCGACCCGACCGGCATACGCTCGACCGCATGGCACGTGATCCGGAGCCGGGTGGTGCGTTCGTCTTCGACCTGGTCGACGACGGCGCGGCCGACCCCGCAGCCCCCCTCGCACCGCCTGCAGCGGCTGCCGTGGACGACCCGGACGGGGAACGGCCGGACGCGGACGGCGCCGTGCCCGGCGAGCCGTCGGCCGGGTCGGGCCGGATGCTCCGTGGCGCCGCGCCGGTCGCCGCGGTCCTGGCGATAGTGCTCGGCACGGGTCTCGCGATGGACGGCGTGCGGGACGCCGCGCGGTCGGAGCGGATGCGTGACGTCCACGGGGGTGTGGTCGACGTGTCCGCCCCGCTCACCGAGACGTGGGCCTGGGAGGGCGCGGTCGGCTCCCGGATAGCGGTCGAGGAGGGGCTGGGGATCGAGGTGGCGGTCCTCGGCGACGTGCTCGCGTTCGAGTCCGGCGCCGAGCTGGTCGCGCTCTCCGCCGCGACGGGGGCCGAGGCCTGGACGGTCCCGCTCGGCGCCGACCCCGACTGCGGGCCGACCGGTTCGACGGGCTGGGGTCAGGTGACGACGTCGGCCCTGGTGTGCCTGGGCGGCCCGGAGACGGACCGGGCGGTGACGGTGATCGGGCCGGACGGCGTGGTCTCGGCGCAACGCGTCCTCTCCGCCGCCGACACCCGCCGGTTCGGAGAGCCCCGGCCGGGGCCGGGCGGCACGGTGGTGCGCGCCGAGCGCACCGGCCGGGTGCCGACGTCGGGCCTCGGTGACGGCGAGTGCACCGAGCTGGGGGAGTGCACGGGGACGGTGCGCGCAGGTCAGGACCTCACGGTCCGGGCCGAGGACGCCGTTACCGGTGCGGAGCGCTGGCGCGTGACGATCCCGTTCCGGCCAACGCCCGCCGACCAGTGCGCCAACTGGTACGGCACCTCCTGGGACGGGTCGGGCACGGCCGTGAACCTGAACAGCATGCTCGATCCCGGTGGCTTCGGGGCCCGGGTCACCGACCGGCTGGTGCAGCTATACGGGTGCGGTGTCGAGGCCGTCATCACCGCGGACGGCGTGCTGCTCGGTACGGAGATCGAGCCCGGTACCGGCAGCGTGGAAAGCCTCCGCAGCGGCGGGTACACCAGCTACACGTACAGCGAGGACGTACGGACCGTCCTCTACGACTCCGCGGGCACCGTCGTCGGCGAGATCGACGGGTACGCCGCGGAGCCGAGCGCCGTCGACGGGTCCGGGCCGGACACGCTCCTCGGTGTCGGCGAGCCCGGAGCCAAGGTCACGGCCTACGAGGCGGACGGCACCCCCCGCTGGGACGCCGAGGTGACCACCGACGCCCAGAGCTTCCTCGCGCAGGCCGCGGGGACAGCGGTGGTCCTGACCGGCGGCGGGACGGTGCGCGGGCTGGACCTCGCGTCCGGCGAGGAACGGTGGGCGTGGAACGGCACGGCCCCCGACGAGTACGGGGCGGATCTCTACGTCTCCCGTAGCTTCACCGACGGGCAGTTCGTGCTGTTGGTCGTCGAGAACGGGTACGGCAGCGCCGGGCTGGTGTCCCTCGACGCCGTCTCCGGCGAGATGGCCTGGGAGCAGCACGGCGAGGACGCCGCCCTCGGTGGAGCCGGCCAGGTCGGCGGCAGCGGCCTGCTGGCGATCGACGGCAACATCCTGGAGGTCACGCCGGACGGCGTCCGCGGGCTGGGCTGACGTGCCGGCTGACGTGCCGGCCGACGGGGCCGGCCGACGCCGTGTCGGTGAGCCGTCCTATGGTGGGGCCATGGTGAAGATCGGCGCGCACGTGGACCTGACCGACGCGATCGGTGCGGCGAAGACGCTCGGCGCGGACACGGTGCAGGTGTTCCTCAGCGACCCGCAGGCGTGGAAGGTCCCGGAGCTCCCGTACGAGGGCGGTGCGGAGGCGCTTCGGGCCGACGCCGCCGCGGCAGGCGTCGACCTGTACGTGCACGCGCCGTACGTGATCAACGTGGCGTCCACGAACAACCGGATCCGGATCCCGAGCCGCAAGCTGCTGCAGCAGATCATGGACGGTGCCTCCGCGATCGGTGCGAAGGGCGTCGTCGTGCACGGCGGGCACGTCACCGCGAACGACGAGCCGGCCAAGGGCTTCGACAACTGGCGCAAGGCGATCGACGCCCTGGAGACCGACGTCCCGGTGCTCATCGAGAACACGGCGGGTGGCGACTACTCCATGGCGCGCCGGCTGGAGCGGATCGAGGAGCTGTGGGCGGCCGTGACCGCGGCGAACGGCGGGGACAACGTCGGGTTCACCCTCGACACCTGCCATGCCTGGGCCGGCGGGTTCGACCTCGCGACGGCCGTCGACGAGATCCGTGCGATCACCGGCCGCATCGACCTGGTGCACGCCAACGACTCGCGCGACGTCGCAGGGTCCGGTGCGGACCGGCACATCAACTTCGGCAAGGGGCTGATCCCGGAGGAGCTCCTGGTGGGGGTGGTCGCGGCGGCGGGTGCCCCGGTCATCTGCGAGACCAAGGGCGACATGGCGCCCGACATCGCCTGGCTGCGCGAGCGCCTGGGCTGACGCCGCGCAGGTCGAGCTTGCCGGGACCACCTGGCAGGATCGACGCATGGCAACGACGCAGCGGGTAGTGGTCACCGGCGCGAGCGGCAAGCTCGGCCAGTTCGTCGTCGAGCACCTGGTGGACTCGGGCTGGCACGTGGTCGCGACCGACCGGGTGGCACCCCCGCCGGGCAGCCCCGGCGACTTCACGGTGGCGGACCTGACGGACCTCGGCCAGGTGATCGAGCTCCTGTCCGGCGTGGACGAGGGACGAGCCGCCGACGCCGTCGTGCACCTGTCGGCGATCCCCGCGCCCGGTCTGGCGACCAACGCCGCGACGTTCCGCAACAACGTGCCCGGCACGTACAACGTGCTGCGGGCCGCCCAGGTGGTCGGCATCCGGAACGTGGTGACGGCGTCGTCCGAGACGGTGCTGGGCCTCCCGTTCGACGTGCCGCCGCCGTACCTCCCGGTCGACGAGGAGTACGACGTGCTGCCGCAGTCGACGTACTCGCTCGGCAAGTCGCTCGAGGAGGAGATGGCCAAGCACTTCACGCGCTGGGACCCGGAGCTGAAGGTCGTCGCGCTCAGGTTCTCGAACGTGATGCGCCCTGAGGACTACGCCCGCTTCCCGTCCTGGCAGGACGATGCGCAGGCCCGGCGCTGGAACCTGTGGGGCTACATCGACGGACGCGACGGCGCCCAGGCGGTGCGCCGCGCCCTGGAGGCGGACCTCACCGGGTTCGAGGCGTTCGTGATCGCCAACGCGGACACCGTGATGGAGCGGAACTCCGCCGACCTGGCGGCCGAGGTCTTCCCCGACGTGCCGCTCCGCCGTCCGCTCGAGGGCCGGGAAACCCTGCTGAGCATCGACAAGGCCCGCCGCCTCCTGAACTACGCCCCGACCCACACCTGGCTGGACCAGGCCTAGCCCGCTGAGTGCTGGGTATTTGTGGTCCTCAGCCCTCTTTTCGCGCAAATAGCCAGCACTCAACGGGTAGGGAGGGTGATCTGGTCGGGGGTTCTGATTTCTGACCAGGCGCGGGCTCGCGGGAGGCGGTGGATGGTGATGTCCGTCGGCCGGGTGCCCGACGGCGCCGGTGGCCGCTCCGCGAGCACGTCCGCCGCCGGGAGCGGCCCGAGGCCCAGCCGGGTGAGCGCCGCGACGTCGGCCACCGGCACCTGGTAGGTCCGGAACGGGCCCAGCGGCGGGATGCCGTCCCGGGCCAGGGCCTGCGCGGTGATGGCGTGGAGCTGGGCGTCGTCGAGCTGCGGCGTCTGGTCCAGCACGAACGCGGTCGCTCGCAGCACGTCACCAGGCCCCACCCACGCCACCACCTTCCAGAACAGGCGCGGGATACGGACGCCGCGGTAGAGCGGGTCGTCGGCCGCGAAGACCGGACCCGTCTGCACGGCCAGGCGGTGGTCATGGGCCGCGGCGTACGCGAGCACGTGGTCCTCGAGCCCGTTCCACAGCTCCTTGGACTGGTTGAACCTGTTCACCTGCGGCGCGGCGTTCGTGTAGGTGAACGTGTCACGGTTGGCCCGGGCGGCGGTCTCGGCGTCGCCCCACACGGGGTCGAGCCGGCGGACCAGGTGGCCGCGGTCGAGCGGGTTGTTCGAGTACAGCTCGCTGCCCGACTGCTCGCCGGAAGCCACCCGGTGGTCCAGCCGCCACCGGCCGCTGCGGCGCAGGGCGAGGAGCGTGGCGCCGTCGACCATGCAGGCGGTGGCCGCGGCAAGCCGGCGCAGCGGATCGAGCAGCACCGAGAAATGGGTGTAGTGCAGGACACGTACCTCGACGGACGAGACCGGAAGCGGGACGGTGAAACCGAGGAACTCTGCGTCATAGCCGGTCACAGGCAGACAGCCAACCAGAGTCGGGCAGGTCATGACCAGACCAACAATCGGACACGATGAACGCGCATTGGCAATCTGGTCCTAGGCTTCGACCCGTGAGTGAATCAACTCAGACCGTTCGCGGCAACGCCCGGCACGAGGTACCTGACCCGCTGCGCGAGGATGTACGCCTCCTCGGCGGACTTCTCGGCAGGATCCTCCGCGAGGACGGGGGCCAGGATCTGCTGGACGACGTCGAACGTCTCCGCGAGCTGACCATCCGCGCCTACGGCGACCCGTCACCGCACGCGCTGGACGAGGCGGCGGACCTGGTCGCGTCGTTCACTGTCGAGCGCGCCGAACAGGTGGCCCGCGCGTTCACCTGCTACTTCCACCTCGCGAACCTCGCGGAGGAGTACCACCGCGTCCGCGTGCTGCGCTCCCGCGAGGCCGAGACGACCACGGGTCCCGCGGTCCTCGAGGACACCATCCCCGCGGCGTTCGCCAGGCTCACCGAAGAGGTGGGGCGGGACGAGGCGCTGCGCAGGCTCGGCGAGCTCGAGTTCCGGCCGGTCCTGACGGCGCACCCCACCGAGGCGCGTCGCCGGGCGATCAGCGGCACCATCCGCCGCCTCGCGGACCTCCTGGCCGAGCGGGACACCCGCCGCCCCGGCGGCGTGACCCTCGCCGAGAACGAACGGCGCATGCTCGGCGAGATCGACACCATGTGGCGCACCGCACCGGTGCGAACCACCAAGCCCTCGGTGATCGACGAGGTCAAGACCGTGATGGGCGTGTTCGACGCCGTCCTCGTGGACGTCTTCGGTGACGTGTACCGGCGGCTCGACGACTGGCTCCTGGCCGACGACGCCGGCCGCGCCACCCCCGTCGCGAAGCCGTTCGTGAAGCTCGGGACCTGGATCGGCGGCGACCGCGACGGCAACCCCAACGTCACCGCCGAGATCACCCGGCAGGCCGCGGCCCTCGCCGCGGACCACGCGCTGGCAGCGCTGGAGCGGCTGGCCGTGGAGGCCGGACGCAAGCTGACGCTCGACGCGGAGGGCACCACGCCGTCGTCGGACCTCAACGCGCTCTGGCAGCGGATCCGCCAGATGTCCGAGGACGTCGCCCGACGGGCACAGGAGGCCTCGCCGAACGAGCCCCACCGCGCGGTGATGCTGGCGCTCGCTGAGCGGATCTCCGCGACCCGGACCCGCAACGCCGACCTCGCGTACGCGAACGCGGAGCAGTTCGAGGCGGACCTGCTGGTGGTGCAGAACTCGCTCGTGGCGGCCGGCGCGGCCCGCGCCGCGTACGGTGACCTGCAGCGCCTGGTCTGGCAGGTGCAGACCTTCGGGTTCCACCTCGCGGAGCTCGAGGTGCGGCAGCACTCGCAGGTGCACGCCGCGGCGCTCGCCGAGATCCGCGAGCTGGGGATCAACGGTGCGCTGGGCGACAGGACCCGCGAGGTGCTCGACACCTATCGCGCGCTCGGCGCCATCCAGCGCCGGTTCGGCGAGCGCGCCGCGCGCCGCTACATCGTGTCGTTCACGCAGGCGCCGGAGCATCTCGCCGCCGTCTACGAGCTGGCCGCGTACGCGTTCGCGGACGACCCGGAGGCCGGGCCCGTGATCGACGCGATCCCGCTGTTCGAGACCTTCGCGGACCTGCAGAACTCGGTGCCGATCCTGGACTCGATGCTGACGCTGCCCGCGGTGCAGAAGCGGCTGGCCGAGAACGGCCGGCGCGTCGAGGTCATGCTCGGCTACTCGGACTCGTCCAAGGACGTCGGTCCCGTGGCGGCGACGCTCGCGCTGCACGACGCCCAGTCGCGGATCGCCGAGTGGGCCCGCGACAACGACCTCAAGCTCACGCTGTTCCACGGCCGCGGCGGTGCGCTCGGCCGCGGCGGCGGCCCCGCCAACCGGGCGGTGCTGGCCCAGCCGCCGCACTCGGTGGACGGCCGGTTCAAGCTGACCGAGCAGGGCGAGGTCATCCTCGCCCGGTACGGCGACCCCGTCATCGCGTCCCGGCACATCGAGCAGGTGGCCGCGGCGACGCTGCTGGCGTCGGCGCCGTCGGTCGAGGCCGTCAACGAGAGCGCTGCCGCGAAGTTCGCCCCGCTCGCCAAGGCGCTCGACGCCACCTCCCGCGAGCGGTTCCACGAGCTCGTGAAGGCCGACGGGTTCCCGAAGTGGTTCGCGCAGGTCACGCCGCTCGAGGAGGTGGGGCTGCTGCCGATCGGCTCGCGTCCCGCCAAGCGCGGTCTCTCCGTCAACTCGCTCGACGACCTGCGTGCGATCCCCTGGGTCTTCTCCTGGTCGCAGGCCCGCATCAACCTGGCCGGCTGGTACGGCCTGGGCACCGCGCTCGCCGCTGTCGGCGACGTCGAGCTGCTGCGGTCGGCGCGCAACGAGTGGCCCCTGTTCGCGACCCTGCTCGACAACGTCGAGATGTCGCTCGCCAAGACCGACGAGCGGATCGCCGCGCAGTACCTCGCGCTGGGTTCGCGCGACGACCTCGCCGCGATGGTGCTCGACGAGCTCCGGCTCACGCGCGAGTGGGTGCTGAAGATCAGCGGCAACGAGTGGCCGCTGGCCTCCAAGCGGGTGCTCGGCCGGGCCGTGCAGCTGCGGTCGCCGTACGTCGACGCCCTGTCGTTGCTGCAGGTCCGCGCGCTGCGGGGCCTGCGTACCGGGTCCGACGGCGGTTCGGCGGTCGACGGCGACTACGCCGGCCGGCTGCAGCACCTGCTGCTGCTGACCGTCAACGGTGTCTCTGCGGGCCTGCAGAACACGGGGTGACGGCGCGCGTCGCCGGTGAGCTCGAGGAAGCGGCAGTGCAGTTGGCCCTGCGGGGAACATCCGGTGGACCGATGGGAGAGACGATGAGTGCGGTACTGGTCGGGACGTCCCACGGGACGGATGATCCGGCAGGTCAGGCGGCCGTGCGCGCGCTGCTCGACGGCGTGCGCGCCGCACGGCCCGAGCTCGACGTGCGCGAGGCGTTCGTGGACGTCCAGCAGCCGGAGGTCGGTGCCGTCCTGGCCGAGGCCGTGCGGGACGCCGGCGCGTCCGACGGCGGTCCGGCCGCCGTCGTCGTGCCGTTGCTGCTCTCGACCGGGTATCACGTGCGGCACGACATCGCGCAGGCCGTCGCCGCGGTCAACGCGTCCGGCGAGGACTCTCCCGACGGCGGCTCCTCCTCCGGCGGCGGCGCGGTTGCCGCCGAGCCGCTCGGGCCGCATCCGCTGCTCGTCGACATCCTCGCCGACCGGTACGCCGCCGCCGAGGCGGCACACGGCCCCTTCCGGCCGGACGACGCGGTGGTGCTCGCGGCCGCTGGATCCTCGGTGGCGGCGGCCGCCACCGCCGTCGAGGAGGTCACCAGCGCGCTGGCCCAGCGGCTGGGGCGGCCCGTCACGGCGTCGTACGGAGCGGGGGCCGAGCCGCGCGTGCCCGCGGCGGTGGCCGCTGCCCGGGCCGCGGCGGGCGCGCCGCCCGGGAGCTCCGGCGCCGCGGGGACGTCCGCGCCGCGGGTGATCGTCGTGTCCTACCTGCTCGCGCCCGGGTACTTCCTGGACCGCGTGCTGGAGGCCGGTGCCGACGTGGTGACCGACCCGGTCGCCGGCCCGGCCCGTGCCGAGAAGGCGGACCCCCGCCTGGTCCAGGTCGTGCTGGACCGCTACGACGCGGCGATCGCCTCCTGAGACCGTCCGGCCTGGCTCACGCCCAGCCGAACGCCGTCCGCACCCGCCCCACGCTGGACTGCAGGCCCCACTCGGTGGTCAGCGCCGCCAGTGCGTCGGGGTCGGCGGGCGCCTTGGGCACCGCCGGATCGAACGCAGGCAGCGGCGCGTCCCGTGCGACCTGGACAACGACGGGCGCGACCCGCAGGTAGGCGTCGGCCTCCTGCAGGCGGCGGCGCTGCGTGGTCGTCAGGCCCTTGTCGCCGGCGTCGCGGGCGGCGAGGATCCCGGCCAGGTCGCCGTACTGGGCGAGCAGCTTGGCCGCCGTCTTCTCGCCGACCCCCGGCACGCCGGGCAGGCCGTCGCTCGGGTCGCCCCGCAGCGTCGCCATGTCCGCATAGGCCTGCCCGGACGCGACGCCGTACCGCTCGGCCAGCCGCTTCTCGTTCACCACGTCGGGGTCGCGGATGCCGCGCGCCGGGTACAGCACGCGAACCCCGGCGGCGTCGTCGACGAGCTGGAACAGGTCGCGGTCCCCGGTGACGATGTCGACCGGGCCGGCATTCTGCTCGACGGCGCGGGCGGTCAGGGTGCCGATGACGTCGTCGGCCTCGTAGCCGGGCACACCGACACGCGCGATGCCGAGCGCGGCGAGCACGTCCACGATGATCGGGACCTGGGCGAGCAGCACCTCGGGCACCTCCTCGATGCCGGTGGTGCCCGGCACCTCCTGCGCCACGCGGTGCGCCTTGTAGCTCGGGATCGCCTCCACACGGAAAGCGGGGCGCCAGTCGTCGTCCCAGCACGCGACCATGCGGTCGGGGCCGTGCGTCGTGGCGAGCCACGCGATCGTGTCCAGCAGGCCACGGACGGCGTTCACGGGCGCGCCGCTCGGTGCCCGCAGCGAGTCGGGGACCCCGAAGAAGGCGCGGAAGTACAGCGAGGCGGTGTCGAGGAGCATCAGGCTCATGCAGCGAAGCCTGCCACGGCACACCGACACGCGTACGTCGAGCGCGCCGTGGGCACCGCAGGGCGCAGTACGGGAACAATCTGGGTGAAATGCCAGCCAAAGTCCGGTTCCGGTCTGATGTGCCCGTAGTGTCCAAACATGGCAAGCAAAGCACAACAGGTGACCGAGGTCATCGAGGGCCTCGGCCTTGGCATGGCGGCTGTCGGCGAGCTGCGGGTCACGTCCGCGAAGGCGGATCTCGAGCGTGCGCTGAGCTACGCGTGGTCGAGCTGGGAACACACCGGCGACTACCCGCTGATCGAGCGGGCGCAGAAGCCGCAGAACGAGCTCCGGGCCGGGATCAGCGGTTCGAGCCGGCGGACGAACGCCGCGGTGGTCTGGCGAGAGGGCGACGGCCAGTTCGTCGTCGACGTCGCGCTGGTGAACCGGACGCCCGAGGAAGCCGCACGCTTCGTCGGCGACCGACCGCTCAAGGAGTGGACGCTGCTGGCCGAGCTCTTCCTCGGCGCCCTGAACCCCGGCGAGGTGCCGGTCTAGCGGCCGCCGAACACGGCGCGCGGCCGCCGAACGGCGCACGGCCGGTGACGCCTGAGCGGCGTCACCGGGCCCGGGTCAGCCGTACGGTCCGCTCACCACCGTGCCCAGCCACATGCCCAGCCCGGCCGCCGTGACGGTGACCACCAGCGTGCCCAGGGAGTTCGCCAGCGCGAGCCGCATCCGGCCGGACTGGGCCAGCCGCACGGATTCCACAGTGCTTGTGGAGAACGTGGTGTACCCGCCGCACAGGCCGACGACGAGGGCAAGCTCGACCAGGTGAGCGGTGCCGTTCGGCACGCCGAGGTGGACGAGCGTGAAGAACACGTCCGCGAACAGACCGATGAGGAACGAGCCGGTCACGTTCACGACGAACGTCCCCCACGGAAACCCGCCGTTGTGGCGGGCCCGGATCTCGCCGTCGACCATGAACCGGGCGGCGGCGCCCAGGCCCCCGCCGACGGCCACCACGAGCAGCTCGAGCATCTGCGTCACCTGTGCTCTCGTCGTCGGTCGGCACGTGCGGCCAGGGCGATCCCGCCGAGGCAGGCGGCGGTCCCGCCCGCGAGGGTGAGCACCACGTAGAGCAGCGCGAGCCAGCCGAGCCCGTTGCCGAAGAGCTGCTGCGTCTGCAGTGCCAGCGCGGAGTACGTGGTGAACCCGCCCAGCACGCCGGTCCCGATCCCGATGCGGATCTTGCGGCGTCGGACGGTCTCGCGGCCACGGCGGGCGAGGGCCTCCAGGAGGTAGCCCAGGGCGAGCGCGCCGACCACGTTGACCACGAGCGTCCCGATCGGGAAGAGCAGGAGCGTAGGGGCGGCGTTCGGGAACAGCAGGGCCGGCGGCGTCAGGAGGATTCCGGACCAGCGGGTCAGCAGGTGCCGGGCAACCGAGCCCGCGGCTCCGCCGAGCGCGACGAGACCCACGTACCGCCAGTCGCGGTGCGGCGCTCGGCTCACCCGGTGTGCTCCTTCGTGAACGTCCGACAGGTCAGGTAAGAACCTATCGCTCACGACGTCGACGCCGCCCCCGGGAGAACCACCACCGGTCGCGGCTGGTTGTGGATGAGCCGGCCGGCGACCGTCCCGCTCACCAGGTTGGTGGTCCAGCCGCGCAGGCCGGACCGCCGTGCACCGACGACGATCATCGCGGCCTCCACCTCGTCGGCCACCCGGCCCAGCTCGGCGGCCGGGTCGCCCGCGCCGCGCAGGGCGCTCCACGGCAGGCCGACGTCGGCCATCGCCCTGTTCAGGCCCGCCAGGACGTCGGCCCCGTACGCATCCGAGGACACGGCGATGTCCGGGTCCACCGATACGGTGAACCCGCGTGAGTCCGAGACGGCTGTCTCGTCGACCCACACGCATACGAGCTCGATCAGGCTTCCACCCAGGGACTGGACGAGCGACGCTGCCCGCCGAGCCAGGTCCGGATTCTTGTGGTCAACGCCGACCACCACGGATCGCACAGTCACCCTTGTGAGGGTATGGCCAAATGCCTACTCGAGGCGGCTCGGCAGGCCGAATCGGGGAAACCACTTCTCCGTGTCGATGAAGGTGGTGATGCCGGTGATGTGCTCGCCGTCGTTCTCCAGCACCACGATGCCCCATGCGAAGTGGCCCCCCTTCGGGTCCTGCCGGTACTGGGCGAACCCGGGGGTGCCGTTGACGTGGATCGGCACGCAGCGGGAGCCCTCGCACCCGTTGCCGGGGCCGAGCATCCACGCCTGGATGTTCTCGATGCCCTCCAGCCACATCGAGTACGGCGGCATGTTCATGACCGCGTCCTCGCGCAGCAGGTTGGCCAGCGCCTGCATGTCGTACCGCTCGAACGCCGCGACGTACCGCTCCAGCAGCTCGGACTCGCCCGCCGACGGCGGTGCGGAAGCCTCCGAGGTACCCGACCTGTCCGGCGCCTTGTCGGCGAGCGTCGCGCGTGCCCTTTGCAGCGCGCTGTTCACGGACGCCACCGACGTGTCGAGCAGCGTGGCGACCTCGGTCGCCGGCCAGCGCAGCACCTCGCGCAGGATGAGGACCGCGCGCTGCTTGGCCGGCAGGTGCTGCAGCGCGGCGACGAACGCCAGGCGCACCGACTCACGCGCGATGGTCGTGTCCGCTGGATCACCCGCGCCGGGGAGCACGTGCTCCGTCGGGACGGGTTCGACCCATGCGTACTCGGGCAGGACGTTCGCGAGGCTCTCCTCGACCGGGTCGACCGCTGCGCCGAGGCCCATGGGGCGCTCACGCTTGGCCCGGCTCGAACCGAGCTGGTCGAAGCAGACGTTCGTTGCGATCCGGTACAACCAGGTGCGCAGCGAGGACCGGCCCTCGAACCGCTCGTAGGACCGCCATGCGCGCAGGAGGGTCTCCTGCACCGCGTCGTCGGCGTCGAACGCGCCGCCCAGCAGCCGATAGCAGTACCCGGTGAGCTCGCGGCGGTAGACCTCCAGCTCTGCGGAGAGCTCGTCCGCGGCCAGGTCCTCACCGGTGCTTTGCCTAGGATGTGACGCTGTCTGTGCCATGGATCACACGGTACGCGGCACCACTGACACTGATCCGTGGATTCGATCCTGGCCGAAGCCGCCGGCTCAAGTTCACCCCGGTGTCAGCGCAGGTCGAGCTCGAACCAGACGGTCTTGCCGGTCCGCCGGTTCCCCCGTCGGCCGGCCCGGTGCTGGCCGTCGGCCGGCTCGCCGTGCCGGTCAACGCCCCAGCGGGACGCGAGCCGTTCGAGGAACTGCACGCCGCGCCCGCCGAACTCGGTGACCGTCGGGTCCCGCAGCTCCGGCTGCGCGGTCGAGGAGTCCCGCACCCCTACCCGCAGGCGTTCCATGTCCACCTCGACGGTGGCGGTGAACGGCGCCTGCCCGTGGTCGACGGCGTTGGTCAGCACCTCGGACGTCAGCAGCATCACCGTCCGGCGCAGGGCCATCGGCACGGCGCAGCTCTCCAGCACGTCGTCGACCCAGATACGGGCCGGGCCGACGTCGCTCAGCGACGGGGCGAGCTTGCGTTCAGCGGTGGCGGGGCGCCCCAGCGACGGCGGGCCGGACGGGGCCGCGGCCCGCACCCGGACGGCGAGCACCGCGACGTCGTCCCGCTGGTCGTCCGAGGCGAGGCGGCGCACGAGGGTCACGGGGAGCGCGGCGGTCGCCGTGTCGCCGAGCACGCCGAGCGTCTTCTGCAGGCGGTTCAGCCACTGGTCCGGCGTGGTGCCGCGCTGCTCGGCGAGACCGTCCGTGTAGAGCAGGAGGGTGTCGCCGGGGTGCAGCGTGGTGACGTGGTCGGTGCGTTTCGACGTCGGCCGTACGCCGAGCATCATGTCCGGCAGCACCGCCAGGCGCTCGACCGTCCCGTCCTCCCTGAGCACGAGGGGCGGCGGATGGCCGGCGGTCGACCACGTGAGCTGGTAGGCCCCACCGGTTCGCTCCAGGCGGGCGACCACAGCGGTCCCGCTGGCGAGCAGGCCCAGGCCCGAGTTGGCCTTGTCGAGCAGGGAGAGCAGGGCCGACGGCGACTCGTCGTGGCTCCACGCGAAGGCGCGCAGCAGGGACCTGAGCTGGCCCATCTTGGCCGCGGCGCGCATGTCGTGGCCGGTCACGTCGCCGATCATGAACATGGTCGCGTCGTCGTCCACCGCGACGGCGTCGTACCAGTCGCCGCCGATCTGGTCGGAGCGCGTGGCGGGGGAGTAGGTCGCCGCCATGTCGAGGTGCGGCACCTCGGGCAGCCGGCTGAGCATCGCCCGCTGCAGTGTCTTCGCGGACTCCCGGCGTTCCTCCAGGAGCCGTGCGCGCTCGAGCGCGTGACCCGTGTAGTGCGCGAGGCCGGTCTGGAGGGCGTACGAGTCCTTGTCCGGCCCACGGTCACGGTCCCACGCGAGCCCGATGACGGCGACCACCGCGCCGGCCGTCACCACCGGGAGGAAGGCCCGGGCGCCGATGTCCGGGTCGCAGAGGTCCTTGAGGTCCGGGAAGGCCGAGAAGAGCTCGTCGCCCGACCGGAAGAACAGCGGACGGCCCGTGCGGGCGGCCTCGGCCAGCGGCCGCTGGTCGTCCAGCTTCGCCTGCCGCAGCCGCTGCGGGAACTGCGGCTCGGCGTGGACGAGCGAGCGATAGGTGATCCCCCGCCCGTCCGCGTCCATCAGGGCGAACGCGCAGTACCGCGCGCCGATACCGGCGGTACTGACCTCGATGATCACCTCTTCGACCTGGTCCATCGTGTTGGCGTTCGCGAACGCCTCGCTCAGCGAGAGCAGGAACCGGCTGCGGCGGTTGGCGCGGACCGCCGTCTGCTGGATCCGGCGCGCGCGTTCCCGCTCGGCGCGCAGCCGCAGCTCAGCGGTGCAGGCAGCGGCGAGGTCGGCGAGGGAGGCGCGGTCGTCCTCCGACCACTCACGGGGCTCGTCCACCACGGCGCACAGGGCGCCGACGGCGCGGCCGCGCAGGTCGAACACGGGGTAGCCGGCGACGGCGACCAGGCCCATCTCCCGGACGAGGTAGTTGTCGCGCAGGAGCGGGTCGAGGCGGGCGTCCGACGAGACGACCGGCTCGCCGCGCGTGGCGATCACGTTCGTGAGCGTCCCCGGGTACTGCAACATGCGGTTCGACTGCATGGGCTCCGGCATCCCGGAGGAACCCGCCAGCACCTGCCCCTGAGGAACCACGAAGTACACGACGGCGGCCGGCACCTTCAGGTGCCGCCGGACCAGGCGAGCGAATCGGTCAAAGGCCTCATCAGCAGTAGGAGAACCGAGACCGACGTGCTCAAGGTCTCGCAACGCCTGGAGGTCCGTCGGCATCTGCTCAGTATTGCGAGAGAAGGACGCGTGCGCGACAGATGTACCGGATGTGTCCCTTTTGCGCCGGGCAGGTAACCTGCCGCGTTCGGGTCACACTTCGAGCAGGCCGCGCTGGTGCGCGAGGCTCACCGCTTCGGCTCGCCCCGAGGCGCCGAGCTTGGCGAGCAGGTTGGACACGTGCACGCTCACGGTCTTGGTCGAGATGAAGAGCCGCTCGCCGATCTGCCGGTTCGAGAGGCCCTGCGCGACGAGGCCGAGCACCTCTTCCTCGCGGTCCGTCAGGGTCGACGCGGTGGCGCGGCGTACCCCGGGCAGGTCGAGCCGTGCCCGCCTCGCCAGCGCACGGACGGCCTCGGCCAGGGGCTTCGCGCCCATGTCCTCCGCCTCGGAGAGCGCCTCGGCCGCCTCCACCTCGGCGGCCTCTCGTTCGCCGGCCCCCAGCAGCGCCTCGGCCCAGCGGTAGCGCGAGCGCGCCACCTCGTAGCGGTAGCCGAAGTCGAAGGCGTTCACCGTCTGCTGCCACTCCTCGGCGGCCTCCCGCCACAGCCCGCCCGACGTGGACCCGTCGTTCTCGTCGCCCGCCGGACCCTGGCCCTGCCCCACCACGGCGTGCAGACGGGCGTTCTCCGCGGTCGCCCGCTGCAGCCAGGCCTTGCCCTCGGGACCGAGCACGCCGCCGCGGGGGCGGCCACGCTGGGCGGTCTCCCGTGCGATGGCGAGGAGGGAGTCGCCGCTCTCGATCCGGGCGGCCGCGCGGGACTCCACGGCCGTCGCGGCGGCAGATCCCGGAGCGCCGACGCGTCCCGCCGAACGGTCGGCCTCGGCTGCGTCGGCCAGGGCGGCGATCGCCAGCGCGGACAGCCAGATCCGGCCGAGGAACACCTCCGTCCAGACCTCGCCGAGGTGGTCGGTGATCCGCACGGCCAGGGCCGCCGCGTCGTCGTACCGGCCTGCCCACGTCAGGGCGTCGACCATGCTGCCGCCACCGAGCAGGGCGATCTGGCCGTCGTTCTGCCAGTGGTCCAGCAGGGCCTCGCCACGCGCGAGCACGTCGTCGTCGCCCCTGGCGACCGCCGCGTACATCCGGCTCGCGTCCATGATGTGCCTGGACGTGGCTGGGACACCCTCGGCGGTCCGCGCCGTCAGGTCGCCACGGAAGTACAGCATGACCTCCTGCAGGATCCGCAGGTTGACCGTGGACACGCTCCAGGCGAGGCCGAGCTCCTCGGCCCGGGCGAGCGCGTGCCGCACCCGCTGCTCGGCAGCGTCCAGCTCACCCGCGTAGAAGCGGTTGGCCGTGGCGTTGTAGAGGGTGCGCATCTCGGTGAGCACGTCCCCTGCCTCGACGGCTGCCGAGCGCGCCTCGTCGAGGAGCGCCGCAGCCCGGTCGGGGTCGGCGACGTCGAGCACGGCGAGCGTGGACAGGGCGGCGGCGAGCGCGCCGGACTGGCCCGTCGCGCGCGCCTCCTCGATGGCGCAGGCGGCATGCACGCGGGCGTCGTCGTCCTGGTCGACGATCATCGCGATCCGAGCGAGCAGGGCGTTGGTCCAGATCCGCTCCGGGCTGCGCTCTGGGAGGGTCTTCAGGGCGGCCCGCAGGTCTGCGATCGCCGCTTCGACCTGGCCCGGGGTCTCGTCCCAGGTGGGCAGGTCGACATAACGGTGCACGAGCACGTGCTGCAGGCCGGCACGACGCACGGGGTCGTCGACGCCTTCGACCGCGCGCCTGGTCAGCTTGACCGCGCGCATCGGGTCGCCGGCTCGTGCCGCCGCCTCGCCCGCCGACAGCGCGACGGAGACCCGGTCCTCGCCGATCCGTTCCTCGGCGTCGGGGACCGACTCCCACAGCGCCAGCACCTGCTCCCAGTGCTTCAGCTCTTCCTCCGGTGCGAGCAGCCGGCGGGCGCGCAGAGCGGCGTCACGCGACGCGCTCAGGGCCGCGGGCAGGTCATGCCCCTCGAAGGCGTGGTGGGCGCGTTCGGCCGCGCTGCCGATCGGCACGCCGTCGGACCCGTCCTGCTCGATCACCGCGAGGTAGGCGCGGTGCACCGCTGAGCGTTCGCCCGGGAGCAGGTCGGCGTACAGGGCCTCGGCCAGCAGCGCGTGCCGGAACTCCAGGCACGAGTCGCACACCACGAGGACCTGCTGGGTCACGGCCTCGCGCAGCGCGGCGTCGACGTCCGGTGCGCCCCAGCGCGCGGCGGCGGCCCGGAGCAGGTCCTCCCGCACGCGGCGTCCGGCGACCGACGCGATGCGCAGCACCTGCTGCACCTCGGGGTCCAGCCGTTCGAGCCGGGTGCGCAGAACCTCGGTGAGGGTCCACGGCAGGCTGGCCGAGTCCGGACCGGCGTCCAGGAGCTCCTCCGCGAAGAATGCGTTGCCCTCCGACCGGTCCAGCACCTCGGCGAAACCCGCCGGTGCCAACGGCCGGCCGGCCAGGGCAGTGGTGAACTCGCGCAGCTCGTCCTCGTCGAAGGGCTGCAGGTCCATCCGTTCGACGTGCTCCAGCCGAGACAGCTCGGCGAGCAGCGGGCGCAGCGGATGACGCCTGTCGACGTCGTCCGTCCGGTAGGTCACCACGATCAGTACGTTCTCGGAGCGGGCGCGGGCCGCGAGGAACCGCAGCACGTCGCGCGTCGACGCGTCGGCCCAGTGCGCGTCCTCGATCACCAGCACGAGCGGGCGCTCCGGCACGCCCGAGAGGGCGAGGCTGCGCCCGATGCCCTCGAAGAGCTGTAGCCGCTCGTCGTGGTCGGCGCCGCCGGTCCCGCCCGGCTCCAGGAGACGCCACAGCGCCGGCCGCTCGGCGACCAGCTCGGCGACCCGCGCCGCGGCCTCCGGCCCCGCGGCCCCGGCCTGGAGCTGCGTCAGCGCATCGGTGAACGGCAGGTACGGGATGCCCACCTGGCCCAGGTCCACGCAGTGGACCACCACGGCACTCGCCCCCGCCTGCTCCGCCGCCTGAGCGACGTGGCTGATCAGGCGCGTCTTGCCCACGCCGGCGTCGCCGCCGACGAGCACGAAGCCGGGACGGCCCGCCGAGGCGCGCCCCACCGCGAGCAGGAGGGAGGAAACCTGCTCCTGCCGGGAGACCAGGGGGATCGTCGCAGAGCGTCGCACCTGCATATCGTGCCACCGCTCACCGACACTCCCCCCGGCCTTCTGCGTCCCGGCTCCCACCGCGATCACGCGAACAGGCCGTGACGGGTGGTCGCCGCCGGGCGCATACCCGCGATGCCCTCCCTGATCTGCTCGGCGCGGTCGGCCAGCGCCCGGTGCTCCGACCGGCGCTCGGCCCGGTCGGCGCGGTCCGCACCGCTCCTCCCCTGGCGGCCCCAGGCCTTCTTGACCTCTGCCTGCCGGTACTCGATCTCCGCTTCGACGGCGGGTCCCCACAGCGACATGATTCCTCCGGATGTCCCCGGCGGGCCGTGTGCCCGTCCGGCTGATGAGGAAGACACTCGTCCTGAGGCGGGACCCTGCGGATCGGACGGTCGGGCAGTCCTGGCGGGCCGGGTACCTCAGACGGCCGGCTGAGGTACCCCTGAGGTGGGTCTGAGGTACCTCTGAGGTGCCTCTGAGGAGCCGCACGCGAGGCCCACGTGGCCCCGGCAGCGGGGCGAGATCGGGCAGTTCGCGGGCTCACTATTGCGATCTACGTCACACCAGACGCACACTGGAGCAAGCAGCGAACCCAATTCGGGGGTGGAATCGTGACCGGAACCGAAGCTGGAACGTACGACATCTTGCCCATGCTCGGCCGTGGAAAGCACCGCAACCCAAAGAAGGGCGCGTGCTTCATGGAGCTCGCATCCTTCCTCGCAGGCGAGAAGTGGAGCGACCACCCCGCCTGCACGCATCCGCTGATCGCGATGCTCGCCCGTGCGGTGAACGACCTGACCGCGGACCACTCGCGCCCGCAGCTCGCGCCGCTCATCCCGTCGGTCATCGGCCTGACCAGCACCGACCCGCGCTGGGACGTGCGGATCGCGCTGCGCGCCGCGCAGACGGCGCTGCCTGTCTCGCCCGCCGACCGGCAGCAGACGCTGGCCGTCGCGATCCTCGGCTCCGAGCGCATGCTCGACGTCCTGGACGACCGGCCCGCCGGCACCCTGGCGCCGGAGAGCAAGGACGCGCTCGCGGCCGTACCGAAGACGGCGGCCTGGGCCGAGCGGTTCTGCGCGGGCACCAGCGTGCGCCCCAAGCGGTTCGTGCGCGACGCCGCACCGAGCGTGGTCTCCACCGCGGTGCAGGGCATCTCCGAGGCCTTCGTGCCCGACGTCGACGCGCGGCTGCGCAACCTGCTCGAGGGGACGATCGCCGACGCGCGCCGTTGGGCCGGGACCGCGGACGACGACGCCCGCACGCTCGACCCGCTGGCCTGGGGTCCGGTGGTGAAGTCCGCACCTACTGCCTGAACCGTCGGGCTCTGGCGGCGCGGTCACAAGCCGCGAGCCCGTACCTCTCTATCGACGACGGGTGACGTCGACGAGCGGGGCCGCAGATCCAGGGGGTTCGGCGGCCCCGTTCATCTCCTTCACCCAAGCCCGCCCGATTCCTCCCAAGAGATAACACGTGCGGATCATGGGCAGGCCCTTAGGCTCCTGGGCATGAGCGGACACACCTCACCCCACCTGCCTGCGGACGGTCATGCGCCGGTCCCGCCTCCGCCAGGTGGGTATGCAGAGGTTCCGCCGCCTCCGGGTGGCTACGCACAGCTACCGCCGACCGGAGGCCCGCCGCCCGTCGCACCTGCTCCCCGCCGCAAGGGCCGGCCGGTGCTGATCATCGGCGCCGTCGTCGTCGTGCTCCTGGCGGTGGGGGTCGGCCTGTGGTGGTTCCTGTTCCGTGAACCGCCGATCCCCGACCCGGAGCCGGCCGCCGAGCAGCTCGCGGCAGCGCTCCAGGAGGGCAAGCCCGCGGGTGTCCCGCTCGCCATGGAGACATCGGCCTCGCCGGACGAGCAGTACGCCCAGGTGTTCGAGCAGCTCCTGGCCGCCGTCGGTGAGGACGCCGGGACCGTGCGGGTCAAGAACGTCACGCCGGTCGAGGAGGGCGACGACGGCACCGCCACCGCGACCGCGACGCTCGCCTGGTCCTGGCCCGTCACGACCGAGCAGGCCTGGGAGTACGAGACCGTCGCGCAGCTGACCTACCCCGGTGCGACCGACGGCGAGGCCGGGCAGTGGGAGGCGGGCTGGAGCACCGGCGTGCTGGTGCCGGGCCTCGAGGCGGGCGAGCGGCTCGCCGTCGAGCGCACCGAACCGGCACGCGGTGACATCGTCTCGACGACCGGCGAGACGATCGTCGGCATGACGCCCGTGCACCGCGTGGGCATCGACAAGACCCGTCCGGGCTGGGAGACGGCGGCCGAGCAGCTCGGGAGGGTGCTGAAGTTCGACCAGGCGACCACCGACCGCATCGCCGCCCAGGTCACCGCCGCGGGGGCCAAGGCGTTCGTCGAGGTCATCACGATCCGCGACAACGACTCGGAGTACGACTTCGAGGGCGCGATGGCGATCGACGGTGTGGTCGGCATCCCCGATGAGCTGTCGCTCGCGCGGGACCGCGACTTCGCGCGGCCGCTCCTCGGCACGGTCGGCGAGGCCACCGCGGAGATCGTCGAGAAGTCGAAGGGCGCCGTCAAGCCCGGCGACATGGTCGGCCTGTCCGGTCTGCAGGCCGCGCACGACGAGCAGCTCCGCGGCGTGCCCGGCCTTGCCGTGACCATCGAGCCCGCCGAGGGTGGCGAGGGCCGCGAGGCGTTCACCATCGACAAGGTCGACGGCGAGCCGCTGACCATCTCGCTCGACCCCGCCACGCAGCTCCGCGCCGAGGCGGCGCTGGCCGACCTCGACGACCTGGCGAGCGCCATCGTCGCGATCAAGCCGTCGACCGGTGAGGTGCTGGCGGCGGCGTCGGGCCCCGGTTCCGACGGGTACAGCACGGCCACGCTGGGCCAGTACGCGCCGGGGTCCACGTTCAAGATCGCGACGTCCCTCGCGATGCTTCGTTCGGGGATCACGCCGGACAGCGCGCTGCCCTGCACGGAGAGCATCACCGTGGAGGGCCGCACGTTCCAGAACGTCCCCGGCTACCCCGCGTCCGCGATGGGTGACGCGGTGCCGTTCCGGACGGTGTTCGCCAACTCGTGCAACACGGCCTTCATCTCGCAGCACCAGAAGATCTCGCAGCAGCAGCTGCACGACGCCGCGGCGGCGCTCGGCCTGGGCGTCGAGGCCAAGGCCTTCGGTGCCGGGGCCGCGATGGGTGACGTCCCGGCGGAGGCTGCGGCCACGGAGCACGCGGCGTCGATGATCGGTCAGGGCAAGGTGCTCGGCACGCCGCTCGCGATGGCGACCGTCGCCGCGAGTGTCTCCGCGGGCCACACCGTGTCGCCGTGGCTGGTGGAGCCGTCCGACGGGAAGGCCGCCGACGAGGCGCCCGCGGGTGATCTGACGACGGAGGAGGCGGCCACCCTGCGCGGCCTGATGGGCGGCGTGGTGCAGGAAGGTTCCGGCACGGTGCTGCAGGACGTGCCAGGGATCGTCGGCGCGAAGACGGGAACGGCTCAGTTCGGTGACGGCAGCAAGGCCCACGTCTGGATGCTCGCCATCACGAACGACCTGGCCGCCGTCGTGTTCATCGAGGAGGGTGAGCTGGGCTCGACGACGGCCGGCCCGGTGATGCACAAGTTCCTCACGGGGAACTGAACGCCAGCGAAGTAGAGCGCCTGTCCGGCTCTCCCTGACGTCATCTCCGCAGCGCGGAGGCCTGGTC